>NZ_DALZCD010000062.1:0-18288 GCF_031978025.1 Erwinia sp. | reverse complement strand
CCTTTAAGCTGCTGAATGCGCTTCAGCTCTTTAAACTGGCGGTCAGCCTGGGCGGCACGGAGTCACTAGCCAGTCATCCTGCCAGCACGACACATTCCGGCGTCGCGGCAGAGGTTCGCACGCGCATTGGCATCAATGAGGCCACCGTTCGCGTCTCAATCGGCATTGAGAACAAAGACGATCTGATTGAGGATTTGCGCCTGGCGCTGGAAAAGGTGTGAGGCGTTCCCGATAACGAGAGACGGCCCCGGCAAACGCTGGTTAAACCGGGGCCAGCAGCCTTAGCACTTATGCGCGGCTTTCAGTAACGCATTGCAAGAGGCAGAACCCGCTGCCGTTGGCAGAGCAGACCCATCCGTCGGGGAGCAGACGGCATCGCTGCTGATGCCGGCCGTAGAGTAATAGCACTGGAAAACTTTACCCTGGGTGGTCGCGTGGAAGCGAACAGCGTCGATCTCGCTGGTACGCTGCGTAATAATCACTTTATCCGCTGTTGTGCCCAGCGCAAAGGCCGCTTTATCTTTAATACTCTGGTCGGTGCGAACCGCATTATCGACCATACCACAGCCGCTGAGCAGCACGCTTCCTGCCAAAACCACACCCAATAACGCCTTCATTTTCATCTTCTTATTCCGCTTTTTTTGGAGCGGGAATTGTAACAGGAAACGTCGCGACGTCCAGACCGCATGCTACGTTGCCCGTCCCGATAGCGCTTTTCGCTCCCAGCTGTTCCCGATTGGCTTTACCCGCGGTCAGGCTTCATGAAAAGCGCCTACACTTATTCACTTGACTTTGATGGAGGCGAATTTGTGAAGGTTATTCATCTTAACTGTGGCTGTATGTGTCCTGTCGGCGGCGCGCTTTACGACGGTTTCAGCAAAGGCATCCGTGCGCACCTTGCCTGCCATTGCCTGCTTATCGAAACGGAAAACAGCGGGCTGGTGCTGGTTGATACCGGCTTTGGTACGGAAGATATCAGGGCGCCGGGCGGGCGTATCGCCCCTTTTTTCCGCGTAATGAACAACATACAACGCAGGCCCTCTTTGACCGCGCTGTCGCAAATCCTGGCGTTAGGCTATCAGGCAGCGGACGTTCGTCACATCGTCCTCACCCATCTGGACTTTGATCATGCCGGAGGGCTGACGGATTTTCCGCAGGCGCAAATTCATCTTATGCAGCGCGAAATTGATACTTCCCGGCAGCACGACAGCTGGCTGGCCCGCTCCCGTTATCGGCCGGGACAGTGGAGCGGCGTCTCGGCCTGGACAGGGTATAACGTATCGGGTGAAAAATGGTTTGGCTTTGATGCCGTAACCGACCTGCAAGGCTTACCCCCAGAAATCCTGATGATCCCTTTACCAGGCCATACGCCGGGGCATGCCGGCATTGCGGTACAAACCGATAGCGGCTGGCTGCTACACGGCGGCGATGCGTGGTTCTATCAGCGCGAACTTGAACAGCAGCGCCACTGCACGCCCGGATTGCGCTTTTACCAGTGGTTCATGGCGGCAGATAACAAAACCCGCCACAGTAATCAGCAACGGCTGCGCGAACTGGCCCACCATCATTCTGCGGAGATCGATCTTTTTTGTAGCCACGATTACCGCGAGCTGGAAAGAAGAATGGCCCTGAATCCGCTCTCAACCAGGGCCGATAAGCTGCCCGGGCGTTGATATTTCCCGGCGTTTATTCAGGGCTTATAAAACGCTACTTGCCTGAAATCCCCATCTTTTTCATTCTGGAAAGCAAAGTGGTGCGCTTCAGCCCCAGCCGAACTGCCGCGCCTCGCGGACCCGCGACAACGCCATTACTTTCTTTTAACGCCTGAATAATCCGCTCACGTTCATCCTCACCTCCCGGTGGGGCTGAAACCTCCGCAGACAACGGGGGAACGGCCGCGATCGGCAGGGGATAATGCAGTTCAGGCAGCTGCAAATCCAGCACGCTGCCACGCGTCAGCAGTACGGCACGCTCAATCACGTTTTCCAGTTCACGCACGTTGCCCGGCCACGGCATACGACTAAGCAGCCTTAACGTTTCTGCCGGAATGCTGTTGATGGTGCGCTTCATCCGACGGGAAATTTTACTGGTCAGAAACTTCACCAGCTGCGGAATATCTTCCGGGCGTTCACGCAGCGGCGGGATCACAATGGGAAAGACGTTTAACCGGTAATAAAGGTCGCTGCGAAAGGATTTATCGGCCACCATCTGGCTCAGATCGCGGTTAGTCGCGGCAATTATCCGTACGTTTACGGAAATTTGCTTGCTGCCGCCTACCCGCTCAAACTCCTGTTCCTGCAGAATACGCAACAGCTTGGGCTGCAGTTCTAAAGGAATTTCGCCGACCTCATCCAGAAAGAGCGTGCCCTGGTCGGCCAGCTCAAAACGGCCCATGCGCTGCGCCGTAGCACCGGTAAAGGCACCTTTCTCATGCCCAAACAGCTCACTTTCCATCAGGCCTGCTGGCATTGCGGCACAGTTCATTTTGACCATACGCTTGTCGTGCCGATCGCCCAAAGCATGAATGGCTCTGGCAATCAGCTCTTTACCCGTGCCAGTTTCCCCGAGGATCAGTACGGAACAGTCGCTCTTCGCGACAATTTCCACCTGTTTCAACACTTTTGACATGCTGGGGCTTCGCCCAACGATATCGCTGAAGTCAGGATTATGACTGTTAATCTGCTCGGTCAGATAGAGATTCTCATGCTGTAGCTTTTCCTTCAGGCTTTTTATCTCCTGATACGCCAGCGCGTTATCTACCGCAATGCCGATGCGCTCGGCAATCTGCTGCAGTACTCTCAGATTGGCTGGCGTAAAATTATCCGGCTGCGTCTGGGCCAGCTTCAGCACGCCCAGCGTTTTGTCTTTGAAGCGCAGCGGCAACAGACACAACGTTTTGACCTGATTACGCCACAGTTGTTGAAACAGCGCATTTTGTACGCTCTCCCCACCTTTTGCTGGCGGCACGCTGGTTAGCAGGCTTTCGCCACTTTTCATGACCTGTTCTTCCAGCGTACCGGCCAGCGTGATGCGGGACTGTTCGCGTTCGGCAACATGCGTTTCTATATAATGAGTGGTGTAAACATTTGCCTGCTCGCTCGCTTTATCCACGTCGCACAATACGATGCTGATGGCGTTGATATGGAAAAACTGATGGATCGTTTTGGCAATTTCACCGGTCAGTTCGTCAAGATCCAGGCGGGAGATAACCGCGTTGGTTATATCCACCAGAAGACGAAAATCATCCCGCTCATGGCGTAGCAGCGACTGCTGCAGCTGGGCATGTTCATGCAGCTGGATTTGTTCAACCGCAACGGCCGCCAGCAGGCAAAGCTCGTTCAGCGCCTTTTTATCTTCCGCCGTAAACGCCTGTCCGGTCTGACGCAGGAATTCGCATCCGCCCAGCAATCCTGATGGCCCCGTGAGCGGCACCAGGCAGTAGTCGGTAAACGGCGGATAAAGGTTCAGCGCGGCCAGCTGCGGATAGTGCCGATGCAGCGCCTCACTACGCCAGATCTGCGTTTCTGCCGTTTTACGCAGCGAACATACCGGCCCGCTTGCCAGCAGTGTTTCATCTTCATAAACGATCGGCTGGCTCATTGCATCGGTGCCGTAAAAATGGACGCGAGCATTACGCCCATACAGTATCAGCGTGACGGCTTCCGCCATATTCACGCGGTGCACCACCTGCGTCAGAGCCTCCAACAGCGAGCTCATAGATTGTTGCCGCAGCAGCGTTCGCGTCAGCGTCAATAATCCTTCCTGTTTCGTGTTGCTCAGAGTTGCACTTTGCATAGCTTTAGCCTGGATAGCCTGTAATAAGAAAGATCATTGCCAAAGTAATGTACGTTGAGCCCGATACGCTTTATTTGATATCAACAAATGCGCGGTAAAGGTTCCGAATGAGGCAACATCAACTGACGGGAAACGCCCAGTGCACCACGTAGACAGACCTGCGGATTTTGCGTTATCTCGCCGACAGTGACCGCATCCACGCCCAGCGGATGGTCGCGCAGCACGCGTAATACCTGCTGCTCTGCCTGTGGGGAGACCGCCAACACCAGCTTGCCTTCGTTGGCGAAATCCAGTGCCTCCAGCCCCAGCAGCTCGCAGATGCCTCTTACTGCAGGTTTTACCGGCAGAGCGCTTTCTTCTATTGAGATACCCAACCCACAGGCCCCGGCGAACTCGTGCAGGATAGCGTTGACGCCGCCACGCGTGGCATCACGTAGCGCCCGTATGCCGGGCAGCTGGCGTAGCGGGGCAATAAGGGGAGCCAGAACGGCGCAGTCGCTTTGCACATCTAAATCCATACCCAGCTGCTCACGCAGGTTCAGGATAGTGGCGCCATGGTCACCAAGCGTGCCGCTGACCAGGATCTTATCGCCTGGCTGAAGGTTGCGAGCCGCCCAGTGCACCGTGGTCGGGATCGCACCGATCCCCGCCGTGTTAATAAAGATCTTATCGGCCGCCCCACGCTGAACTACCTTGGTGTCACCGGTAACGATGGCGATACCGGCCTGCTGCGCGGTTTGCGCCATGGCGTTGACAATATTCTGTAAATCGGCAAGCGGCAGGCCCTCTTCCAGGATAAAACCACAGGAGAGGTAAGCGGGTATCGCACCACAGACCGCCAGATCGTTCGCCGTCCCGCATACCGCCAGCTTGCCGATATTTCCGCCGGGAAAGAAGATGGGATCGATAACGTAGCTGTCGGTCGTGAAAGCCAGCCGATCGCCCTGGCGGGTAAAATCTGCTAACGACAGGCGTGCGCCGTCTTCCCGCTCGTTAAGCCAGGGATTATCAAACGCCTGCAGAAACATTCGTTCAATCATCTGCTGCATGGCCCTACCACCGCTGCCATGCGCCATGGTTACTGTCTGTATTGACGTCATCCGATTACCCTCTGTGGCTGCCCTTCCGTTAGCGTTTCCTGATGGCGATACTGATACCAGGCCGCACAAGCGCCTTCAGAAGAAACCATCAGCGCGCCAAACGCATTATGTGGCGTGCAGCCGGTACCAAATAGCGGGCACTGGTGCGGTTTGCACCGTCCGGTGAGCACATCACCGCAGCGTGCCTGCGGGTGATCGGCCACGGCATATCTGCCCGGTTTAAACCGCCGCTCGGCGTCAAAACTGACATAGGCTTCAGCAAGCGATATCCCTGACGCTTCGATCAGCCCCAGTCCACGCCACTCACTGCTGCCAGCAAGCCGGAAGACCTCCCGGATTGCCTGCTGCGCCAGCGGGTTACCTTCTTCCGGCACCACGCGTCGATATTGGTTTTCTGTTTCACAGCGTGCTTCACCTGCCTGTTGCACCAGCATCAATACACTTTGCAGCATATCCAACGGCTCAAAGCCACTGACCACCAGCGGCTTGCCGAACTGCTGATGGATAAACTGATACGGTGCGGTGCCGGTTATCATGGTGACGTGGCCGGGTGCCAGAAACGCGTCAATTCGCACATCGTCCTGCTGCAGCAGGCTGCGTAACGTAGGCATCAGGCTGATATGCTGACAGAACACGCTGAAATTGCCGAGCCGTTGCCGTTTGGCCTGTTGCAGCGTCACGGCCGTCACCGGCATGGTGGTTTCAAAACCCAACGCAAAAAAGACGACCTGACGGTGTGGGTTTTCCCGCGCAAGCTTAAGGGCATCGAGCGGCGAGTAAACCACGCGAACATCCGCCCCTCGTTCGCGGGCCTGTAACAGCGAGCCGTTTTTACCCGGCACGCGCAGCGCATCGCCAAAGGTACAAAAAATCACTTCCGGCAAAGCGGCAATGTCACAACAGGCATCAATTCTGCCCATAGGCAGCACGCACACCGGACAGCCCGGCCCGTGGATAAATTCCAGCTGGGGTGGCAACAGTTTATCCAGACCAAATTTAAAAATGGCGTGGGTATGGCCGCCACACACCTCCATTATCCGCATCGGTTTTTCAGCGGTAAAAGGCAGCTGCGCCGCCTGCCGGGTAAGCTTTTCGAGCAGCTTTTTCGCCAGCGTCGGATCGCGAAACTCATCAACAAAGCGCATAGTTTATCTCCCCCCCGCCAGGAACAGCGCTACATCAGCCTCCACCTCTTCCATGGCATGAAGGGCAGCCAGCGTCTCCTGCGCTTCCTGCTCGTTCAGTCGGGCCAGTGCGAAACCCACGTGGATCAGCACCCAGCTCCCGAGCAAAGCCTCGCGGCTCTCGCCACAGACCAGAGCGATATTGACCTCGCGGCGCAGACCGCAGACCTCGGCCCAGGCATGGTCGCTTAGCTGTTCATGCAGCGCGACAATCTGTCCCGGAATGCCTATGCACATGGTTGTTGCTCCAGCCATGCCAGCCAGCGCGCCATGCCTTCTCCGGTAGTAGCCGACAGTTGAATCACCTCGATCTGTGGATTAACCAGCCGCGCGTTAGCGATACAGGCGTCAACGTCGAAATTCAGATAGGGGAGCAGATCGATTTTGTTCAGGATCATCAGGCGCGATGCCGCAAACATATGGGGATATTTCAGCGGCTTGTCTTCCCCTTCCGTGATGGACAACACCGCCACTTTGCAGTGTTCACCCAGGTCAAAACTGGCCGGACAGACCAGATTGCCGACGTTTTCTATAAACAGCAGGCTGTTATCTTTGGGAGCCAGCTGATGTACCGCGTGATGTACCATCTGGGCATCCAGGTGGCAGCCTTTACCCGTATTGACCTGAATCGCCGGGACGCCGGTCGCACGAATGCGCTCGGCATCGTTAGCCGTTTGTTGATCGCCCTCAATGACCGCGCATGCTCTCAGCGGCGCAAGATGGAGCAGCGTGGTGGTCAGCAACGTCGTTTTACCCGAGCCGGGACTGGAAACCAGGTTCAGCGCCAGGATAGAGGCAGCGGCAAAATGCTCGCGATTATGGGCGGCAATCTGATTATTTTTAGCCAGAATATCGGTTTCTATATCAACCAGGCGGCGTGGTGCGTAAGGCAGGCCGGATGCGTGACCTTCATGACGGTGAACCGCAACGCCGTGATGATGAAAGTGGTGATGAACAGCATCATCACCATCATGAGAATGCAGGGCATCGCCCTCCACGCCTTCAATACGAAGCTCGCCGCTGGCGCAGCCGCAGGTACTGCACATAGTGTTCTCCCCGGGCACTGGCCCGCTATTCTATTTCGATACGTTTAATTTTCATGCCGTCATCGGCAACGACCCGCAGACGGTGTCCGCCGCAATCCGGGCAGAGCAGCACCCCTGGGATCGGGAAGGTGATATCACGCTGGCAGTCGTGGCACCAGCCGATCGCCGCAGGCGTGTCGAGGTGCAGTTCACAGCCTTCGGCCAGCGTTTGTCGACAGGCCAGCCCGAAGCAGAAGCGCAGCGCTTCTGGCTCGACACAGGAAAATGCACCGACCTCCAGCCACACCGAGGTAATCCGCAGCGCATGATGACGCCGGGCAAACTGCTGCATTATTTCCACCGCGTTTTGACATAAAGTAATTTCGTGCATTTTCTTCCTCCAGACAGGCTGAGGAATATTCTGCAATATTGATGCCATAAATTTTCGACAGGTTATTTATAACGGCGCAAAAGAGGGCACCACCCATTTAAAAAGCCTGTTCAGCGCAGACGTCAAATATGACGAAGTGACATATTTTTGACACCTACAACAGGCATTCACGCAGCAAAAATACCGTTATTATTTATTTAACCTGATGAATTAAAAGTCATTGTAAAATATTTTTATCGTCTGGCACGCTTTATGCCAATAGGGTGACAGCCCATCTGTTTCGTCAACATACGTTCCCTGTCGAAACGGCACTCTGTTCACCTTAACCGGCGGTAATAATTATGAGCACCCTTAGCGAACTGACTAACCAGGCTGAGTATATAGCCAGTAAAAACAACACACTGAAGGCGCACTGGCATACCTACCAAAACGTTCTTACTCAGGCCGTAACGCTGTCAGGCCCCCGTATCAATCACACCTTTACCTGTAGTAACGAACGCGGCATCCATTTCACGGTATTTAATCACTTTATTATCAGCATTCATTTAGAGGCTGATTTTTACAGTCAGCGGGTCGTCTACAGCCTGAATATGGCCCAGCCGGGAGAACCGAACGATTTTGAGGCCTTTGCCTGGGCGACATTAACGGAAGAGGGCCGAATTGATAACACCATCGACATCCATGACCGACAGGCCGTGCTGGAACATTACATCAATAAAATCGCGCTTTTTTACCAATGTATTTATGACGCTATTTATAGCAACACGCCCCTACACCCGCAGCTGGAAAAATTAATTAAAAAATTTTAAAGGGCCTGCCCTTATTTGCCCGGCAACACACCTGTTGTTAGCCGCGTAAAGGGCAAGAGGTGACGACATAAATGTCGACATCCTCTTATTACCGTCAATTTCGACATTTTTGACGAAATATCAAGGAGACTTCATGCGTCGCCCGACCGCCATGAATCATTATGTGATAGCCGATGCCAGCCGCTGTATCGGCTGCAATACCTGCATGGCCAGCTGCTCGCAGGAACATCAGCGTTATGGCCTTCAGGCCGCCCCGCGTTTGGAAGTCATGCGCAACGCGCTGGATTCCGCGCCGGTCATGTGTCACCAGTGCGAGGACGCACCCTGCGCCAAAGTCTGTCCGGTAAATGCAATTACCCTCCGGGAGCACGCTGTGCAGCTGAATGAGGCGCTGTGCGTCAGCTGCAAACTATGCGGCATCGCCTGCCCGTTTGGTGCTATCACCTTTTCCGGCAGCACGCCGGTAGCCACGCCCCGCGAGTGCAATACGCCGAAAGCCCTGCCCGCCCCGCTGCCGCCTCCCCCACTCAGTGCTTTCCTGGATTGCGTGCCCGGCGTGCGGGCAGTGGCCGTGAAGTGCGATTTGTGCAGTTTCAGCGAAGCGGGGCCTGCCTGCGTCAGAACCTGCCCGACGCAGGCCATCCAGCTGGTTACCGCCGATCTGTCACTTCATGCCAGTCAACAGAAGCGCCTGCAGGCGGCCAGCTCGCTTCCTGTCAATTTGTTTACCTCTGGCCAGGAGAACCCATCATGACTTTTGCCTTCTCGCCCGCGCCGCTGCTGACGTTTGCGCTGCTGTGCCTGCTGTTGAGCGGCGGCATTGGCTGGCTGTTTTCCGGCACTGCCCGTTTCAGCGCGGCCATTTTTAGCAGCGGCGGCCTGCTGGCCTCGCTGGCAACAATAGCGGCTGCCCTGCCGATCCTGACGGGGGCCTCCTCTACCGCGGCTTTGCCGCCGTTCTCCTTTCTGGCTGTCTTTAGTCCGCTGAACGGGCTGCTGCTGCTGGCTGTTTCACTGCCCGCACTCTTTTGCAGCCTGTATGCCTGGGTATGGCTACGCAGCGTCGGCCGGCCTGTCCGCGCGCGGGCTGGCTTCCTGTGCAATTTACTGCTGGCGACGCTGATTACAGCAGTGCTTGCCGTCAATGCGGTGCAGCTGCTGCTGTCGATGGAGCTGGCGGCGCTGTGCGCCGGGCTGCTGATTGTCCAGAATGACGAGGTAAAAAGCCGTCGCGCCGGGTTGAATCAGTTTTTGTCCGGACGGGTCGGTACGCTCTGCCTGGTGCTGGCTTTTAGCCTGCTTTATCACACCAGCGGCAGTCTGGACTTCGACGTCATCCGCCACAGCGAGTTCTCTGCCAGTGTCAGGTCGGCGGCGTTTCTGCTGTCGCTAACCGGCTTCGGGCTTTACGCCGGCCTGATTCCTCTGCATGGCTGGGTGCCGCAATCGCATACCAGCGCACCCGCTCATGCCGCCGCGCTGTTTTCGTCAGCATTGATGAAAGTGGGCATTTTAGGGGTAATCAAAATCGGCCTGGATTTGTTGGGCACGCCGCCGCTCTGGTGGGGCGTGCTGGTTATGCTGCTGGCGATGCTGACCGCCTTTATCGGCGGACTTTATGCCCTGATGGAACATGATATTCGCCGCCTGCTGGCTTACCACACGCTGGAAAATGTCGGCATTATTCTGCTTGGCGTGGGCGGGGCGATGATCGGCGTCTCCCTGCGTTTGCCGCTGCTGGCGACGCTGGCGCTGTTGGCTGCTCTGTTCCATCTCTTTAACCACGGCCTGTTTAAAACCACGCTGTTTTTAGGCGCGGGCGAAATAGAGCGGCAGACCGGGATCAAAGATATTGAGCGGCTCGGCGGGCTGGCGCGTCTGATGCCGTGGACGGCGGGAGCGATGCTGATCGCGCTGATGGCGATGGCCGCGTTACCCCCTCTGAATGGCTTTGCCAGCGAATGGCTGCTCTATCAGTCTTTCTTCCAGCTGGGCACCACGTCGTTCTGGTTGACTCGCCTGCTCGGCCCGCTGCTTGCCGTCGGGCTGGCGCTGACTGGCGCACTGGCGCTGATGTGTATTGCTAAAGTCTTCGGCGTCACGTTTCTGGGCAGCCCACGCAGCGCTGCAGCGGCCAGGGCGACGTCTGCTCCCCTTGCGGTCAGGCTCAGCATTGTTCTCCCGGCGCTGCTGTGCGTGGTCTTTGGCGTGGCTTCTCCCTGGATCGTGCCCCTGTTTTCCCTCGTTGCCACCGACGTGCTGCAAATGACGCCCCTTATCATCACGCAGCATGACGCCCTTGCTCCGGCTGCATCGTCAGTTTCCGTCCCGATGGTGACGATTTTACTGCTGGCAATGCCGCTGCTCCCCTGGCTCATCGCCGTTGCGCTGCGCGGGAGCCGCCTGCCGAACCGTCAGCGAGGCGATGCCTGGGCCTGCGGCTACGGTCATTCCGCCAGCATGGTGGTCACGGCCACCGGCTTTGCTCAGCCGCTGCGCGTGATGTTTGCACCGCTTTACCTTCTGCGCCAGCGCCTGCTGCCCACGGCGCTGGTAACGGCCCTGCATCAGGGCAGGCTGGCCGCCTTGTGCCGCCGCCTGGCTTTTATTGAACTGGCTGTGCTGCTGGTCGCGGCCCTGGCCTGAGGAACTGATGATGACTTTTCCCTTGATATTGACCGGTTCACTGTGGCCGCTGGCGCTACTGCAGGCGTCAGGGCTGCTGGCGGTCGCGCCGCTGTTTACCGGGGTCAGCCGCGTTCTGCGCGCCCGAATGCACAACCGCCAGGGGCCTGGCGTTCTACAGGAATACCGCGATATCGCCAAGCTGTTGCAGCGTCAGAGCGTGGCTCCGGCGGCATCCGGCCTGGCCTTCCGCAGTATGCCCTGGCTGTTAACCGGCATATTACTGGTTATTGCTACCGCGCTGCCCGTAGTGACGTTGGCCTCGCCAATGGCTGGTGCGGGTGACCTGATAACCCTTATTTATCTCTTCGCCCTGATGCGCTTCGTGTTTGTGCTGGCCGGTCTGGATACCGGCAGCCCTTTTACCGGCATCGGGGCCAGCCGGGAAGCCGTGCTGGGCGTACTGGTGGAGCCCATTCTCCTGCTTGGCCTGTGGATAGCTGCGCTGGTTGCCGGTTCGACCTCGCTCGGCGCGATTAGCGCGCGGGTAGTGCACTGGCCGCTTGCCTCTTCGCTGACGCTGCTACTGGCTGGGCTGGCCTGCGCCTTCGCCACCTATATCGAAATGGGCAAACTGCCTTTCGATCTGGCCGAGGCCGAGCAGGAGGTGCAGGAAGGCCCGCTGACCGAATATGCCGGCGCGGCGCTGGGCGTGCTGAAAATAGGCATCAGCCTGAAGCAGCTGGTGGTGCTGCAGCTGTTCCTCGGCCTGTTTATTCCCTTTGGCCTGGCAGCCGCCCCGACGCCGCTTGCTCTGCTGGTGGCCCTGCTGCTCAGCCTGGCAAAACTGCTGATCGCCGTCCTGCTGGTGGCCTTCATTGAAAACAGCGTAGCGCGCCTGCGCTTTTTAAAAACGTCCCGTACCACCTGGACGGGGTTCGGACTGGCATTTCTGGCGCTGGTTTCCTGGCTGATAGCGGGCTGATATTTTTTATTCCGCTCCGGCGGGAAGAGGGTTGGTTATGCGTGAGTTTGCTTCTGAATTAAATCAACATCCGGTGGGCCTGCACTATCTGGCCGCGCTGGAGAAACAGTTTCCCGCAGCGCTGCTTCACAGTGAATGGCAGACCGATACGCAAGCGACGGTCACCGTTAAACTGCATTCGCTGCCGGAAGTGGTGGAGTGGCTCTACTACCAGCAGGGCGGCTGGCTTTCCGTCTTGTTTGGCAATGATGAACGCACGCTGTGCGGTCACTATGCGCTGTATTATGTGCTGTCGATGGAACAGGGCGTGAAGTGCTGGATTACCGTGCGCGTCGAAGTGGATCCTGTCTCTCTGGACTTCCCGTCAGTGACGCCGCGTGTGCCGGCAGCCGTCTGGGGCGAACGCGAAGTGCGGGATATGTATGGGCTGCATCCGGTTGGCCTGCCGGACGAGCGTCGCCTGGTCCTGCCGGATGACTGGCCTGACGATTTATATCCGCTGCGTAAAGACGCGATGGATTACCGTCAGCGTCCCGCTCCCACCACCGACAATGAAACCTATCCCTTTATTGCCGAAGCAAAGGAAGGGAGCGCGATCGTGCCAATTGGCCCCCTTCACGTCACTTCTGACGAACCCGGACACTTTCGTCTTTTCGTCGATGGCGAAGACATTATCGACGCCGACTACCGGCTGTTTTACGTGCACCGCGGCATGGAAAAACTGGCTGAAACCCGCATGGGCTATAACGAGGTTACCTTTCTTTCCGATCGCGTATGCGGCATCTGCGGCTTTACCCACAGCGTGGCGTATACCTCATCCGTTGAGAATGCGATGGGCATCGTGGTGCCCGAGCGTGCGCAGACCATCCGTTCAATTTTGCTGGAGGTGGAACGTCTGCACAGCCATCTGCTCAATTTGGGGCTGGCCTGTCACTTTGTCGGCTTCGATTCCGGCTTTATGCAGTTTTTCCGCGTGCGCGAGCAGTCAATGAAGATGGCGGAAATCCTGACCGGCGCCCGCAAGACCTACGGCATGAACCTGATAGGCGGCCTGCGTCGCGACATTCTGAAGGCGGATATGATCCAGACCATTGCGCTGGCAGGCGGCATGCGGCGCGAGCTGAACGATCTGGTGGATATTTTGCTCAGTACGCCGAATACCGAACAGCGCAGCGTGGGGGTTGGTCTGTTAGACCCGCAGATAGCGCGCGATTTCAGTAATGTCGGCCCGATGATCCGCGGCAGCGGCTACCGCCGCGATATGCGAGCGGATCATCCCTATGCCGGCTATGCCAGCCTGCCGTTTGAGCTTCACAGCGAAACCGGTAACGACGTTTACTCACGCCTGAAGGTGCGCATTCACGAGGTGTTTAACTCGCTGAACATGATCGAATTTGGCCTGCAGAATCTGCCGCAGGGCCCGCTGATCACCGAAGGCTTTACCTATATTCCTCACCGCTTCGCGCTGGGCTTTGCCGAGGCGCCGCGCGGCGATGACGTGCACTGGAGCATGACCGGCGACAACCAGAAGCTGTTTCGCTGGCGCTGCCGTGCGGCGACCTATGCCAACTGGCCAACGCTGCGCTATATGCTGCGCGGCAATACCGTTTCGGACGCGCCGCTGATAATCGGCAGCCTCGACCCCTGCTATTCCTGTACCGACCGGATGACGGTGGTTGACGTGCGTAAGAAAACCACCCGGGTCGTGCCTTACAAAGAGATCGAACGTTATGGCATTGAACGCAAAAACTCGCCGCTTTAGGGAGCAACAGCATGTTAAAGCTGATTAAAAAAGTGCTGAAGACCGGTACCGCAACGGTAGCCTATCCGGCCCGGCCGCTGGAGATGGCGGAAAATTTCCGCGGCAAGCCACAGTACAACGCGCAGCAGTGTATCGGCTGTGGCGCCTGCGCCAACGCCTGCCCGTCCAACGCGCTGACGATGACCCATACGGAGGAAGGTGACGGGGTTCGCTGGTCGCTGTTTTTAGGCCGCTGCATTTTCTGTGCGCGCTGCGAGGAAGTCTGCCCGACAGCCGCCATCAAACTGTCACAGGCCTTTGAACTGGCGGTATGGCGTAAAGAAGATCTGTTTGAAACCGCTGATTTTCCGGTTTGCCACTGCCGGCAGTGCGGCCATCCCTACGCCGTGCAGAAAGAGATCGACTTTGCGCTCTCTCTGTTACAGGAAAACGCTGCCCTGAGCGAGCGACAAATTGCGGCGCGTCGCGAGCAGTATGAAACCTGCCCGGCCTGCAAGAAAAAGCACCATCTGCCCTCTTCCGACCAGACAAATATGGGTCGTCATCTGACCCAGGAGGCACAGCCATGAGCCAGATCCTGCATGGGCCACGTGATGAAAACGGTCTGCCGATACCCGTTACGCTTGACGAGAGTATCGCTGGCCTGAAGGGTACATTGTTGAATAAGATCCGCCGTTCCGCCTACGTTTATCGGGTTGATTGCGGCGGCTGTAACGGCTGCGAGATTGAAATTTTTGCCGCTATTTCGCCCTTGTTTGACGCTGAACGCTTTGGTATTAAGGTGGTTCCTTCCCCGCGTCATGCCGATATTTTGTTATTTACCGGTGCCGTCACCCGCGCCATGCGCGTACCCGCGCTGCGTGCCTGGGACGCTGCGCCAGACCCTAAGATCTGCATTTCTTACGGCGCCTGCGGCAACAGCGGCGGCATTTTCCACGATCTTTATTGCGTCTGGGGCGGCACGGACAAGATTGTTCCGGTAGATGTTTATATTCCCGGCTGCCCGCCCACGCCCGCTGCCACTATTTATGGTTTTGCCATGGCACTCGGCCTGCTCGATCAAAAAATAAAAGGTCAGCAGCACGACGAGGCGGCAGAACCGGCGGCGTTGCTGCACCCTACGCTACCGCAGCCGCTGCGGGTGCTACTGGATCGGGAAGCACGACGCATGGCCGGTTATCGCTATGGCCGCCAGATTGCCGATCGTTTTATGCAGGCGGTAGCCGCGCCTGGCATACAAACCGTGGAACAGCGCATTACCGCGTGGCTGGATGAGCAGAACGATCTGCGTCTCACTGAAATAGTCGGTCATCTACAGCTAATTTATCAGCAAGTTATGCGTGGGGAGGTTCGCCTGTGAGCACCCTGACCGATCCGCAGCGTTACGCCCGGTACCAGCCGTCGGCGCCCTCCCTGCACGACAAAGTGGTGTTTTACGCACTGGGCAGCAAATTTGTCGATGAAAAATCCGCGCAAAAGCGCAGCTCGAAGAAAGTACAGGAGGTGGTTTACTACAGCCTGGCGATAGGTCACCACGTGGGCGTGATCGATTGTCTACAACCCCAGCTGACCTGTCCGCTTACGGGCTATCTGCAGTGGGTGGCCTGTCTGGCAGAAAACAGCGAGGCGCAGCGAAAAATGGCAGGCGTCCGCCGCTTTGGCGAAATCACTATCGACAGCAGCCACACCCATCTGCTGGCCCTGGCGCTGCGTGATGCCCGGGAACAAATGAGCGTTGAGCAGCAAGCCTGGAGCGACAGGCTGATCGCGTTGCTCCAGCAAATTGAAAACGACCCCGCTATGTACCTGATGGTCAGGAGATATGATGCGTAATGCCTCTTCCCGCTACGCTTTGTTGTGCGTCGGCAATAGCATGATGGGCGATGACGGTGCCGGGCCACGCCTGGCAGAACTTTGTGCCACCGCCCCGCTGCCGGGCTGGACGGTGGTCGATGGAGGAGCCGTGCCGGAAAACGATATCGGCTATCTGCGCGAGCAGCTTCCCGACCACCTGGTGATTGTGGACGCCACCGACATGGGGCTGGCCCCCGGCGAAATGCGGCTTATCGACGAAAGCGATATCGCCGACATGTTCATCATGACCACCCACACGCTGCCGCTTACTTTTTTGATTCAACAGCTGCGGGAAGCCATTCCGCACATCACTTTTGTTGGCATTCAGCCTGATGTGGTGGCCTTTTATGCGCCGCTCAGCCCGGCGGTTGAGCAGGCAGTAGGCGAGCTTTATCAGCGGCTTCCTCGGCTGGAAACGGGCCTGGGCATTGCGCGCTTTCATCCACAGCCGACCTGACAAAAGTGTCGGGAAAGTGTCGACATACTCACCCGCCCTTCGTCACCTTTCTCCCCCTTGCGTTAATAGATTGAAAGTGAAGCAAAAAATAATTTCTGCTGGCTGGAACGCTTTATGCATTACCTCCGCCATCGGGCCGGGATCCGCCGGCCGGTAAAATCAGGAGAGTCAGATGAACCGGTTCATCATTGCCGATCCCCAAAAATGTATCGGCTGCCGTACCTGTGAAATCGCCTGTGTGATGGCCCACAGCGCGTCGCAGGATATTTCGCAGCTCAATATCACCACTTTTACGCCTCGTTTGCATGTCATCAAAAGCGTCAACCTCAGCACGCCGGTGATGTGCCGCCAGTGTGAAGACGCCCCTTGCGCTAACGTCTGCCCAAATGGCGCCATCACCCGCCGCGACGGTCATGTTCAGGTGATGCAAGAGCACTGTATCGGCTGCAAAACCTGTGTGGTCGCCTGCCCTTATGGCGCGATGGAAGTGGTGGTTAAGCCTCTTTTTCGCCAGAACGCGGCGGCCATGACCGCTACCGCTGATAAAGCGGAAGCGCACAAATGCGATCTGTGCGATGGCCGTGCAGCAGGCCCGGCCTGTCAGGAAGTCTGCCCGACCAAGGCCTTGCTGACCGTTGACCGCAATCGGTTACAGGAAATGAACGTAGAAAAACGCCGCCGTGCGGCGCTTGCCAGCACTTCCGGCCTGCTGTTTTAACCCGGAAAAGAGGAGAATCAGGATGAAAAAAGTGACGACTGTTTGCCCTTACTGTGGGGCCGGATGCAAACTGAATCTGGTGGTAGAAAACAATAAAATTCTGCGGGCCGAGGCGGCTGACGGCGTGACCAATCAGGGCGAGCTGTGCCTGAAAGGCTACTATGGCTGGGATTTTCTGAACGATACCAAACTGCTGACGCCACGCCTGACGCAGCCGATGATCCGTCGACAGAGGGGCGGAAAATTTGAGGTGGTCAGCTGGGAGGAAGCTATCCGCTATACCGCTAAGCGCCTGAAAGAGATCAAAGAGCAGCACGGCCCGCGCGCGATAATGCATACCGGTTCTTCCCGCGGAACCGGCAACGAAACGAACTACGTCATGCAGAAGTTTGCTCGTGCAGTCATCGGCACCAATAATGTCGACTGCTGCGCCCGCGTCTGCCATGGCCCTTCCGTGGCGGGTCTCCAGGCCACACTCGGCAACGGCGCCATGAGCAATTCCATCAACGATATTGAAAATTCCAAATGCCTGCTGGTGATTGGCTATAACTGCGCCGACTCCCACCCTATCGTGGCCCGTCGGGTGATCAAGGCCAAAGAGAAAGGGGCGCAAATTATCGTTTGCGATCCCCGCCGCATTGAGACGGCCCGTATCGCCGATCAGCATCTGCAGATCAAAAACGGCTGTAATATGGCACTGGTCAACGCCTTTGCCTACACGCTGATCGAAGAAGATCTCTACGATCGTGATTACGTTGCAAAATATACGGAAGGGTTTGACGCGTATCGTCGCCAGCTGGCCGATTATTCGCCGGAAGCGGTGGCTGAACAGACCGGCGTATCCGCACAGCAAATCCGTCAGGCCATGCGCACCTTTGCCGCGGCGCCCTCTGCTACCATTATGTGGGGAATGGGCGTTACGCAGTTTGGCCAGGCCGTCGACGTGGTGAAAGGCCTGGCCGGGCTGGCGCTGCTGACCGGCAACCTGGGGCGACCTAACGTTGGCGTCGGGCCGGTACGCGGGCAAAACAATGTGCAGGGTGCCTGCGATATGGGCGTGCTGCCCAATGAGTTCCCCGGCTATCAGTCGGTGACTGACCCGCAGATCCGCGCAAAATTTGCCGACGCCTGGGGCATCAACGCCGATCGGATGGATGCGGAAATCGGCTACCGCATTACCGAGATCCCTCACTTGGCGCTGGAAGGACACGTCAAAGCCTATTACATCATGGGAGAGGATCCGCTCCAGACCGAGGCCGATTTAAGCCTGGTGCGTAAAGGGTTTGAGGCGCTGGAGTTTGTGGTGGTGCAGGATATTTTTATGACCAAAACTGCCGAGCAGGCGGATGTGATTTTACCCGCGACCTCATGGGGTGAACACGGCGGCGTCTTTTCCTGTGCCGACCGCGGCTTTCAGCGTTTTGAAAAGGCTATTGAACCCAAAAATAACGTCAAACGCGACTGGGAAATTATCAGCCTGCTCGCCACGGAACTGGGTTACCCGATGCACTACCGCGATAACCAGGAAATCTGGGATGAAATGCGGGAGCTGTGCCCGCTGTTCTACGGGGCTACCTATGAAA
>NZ_DALZCD010000061.1:0-18550 GCF_031978025.1 Erwinia sp. | reverse complement strand
CCGCCAGCGAAACCGGCTGCTCCTGCTCCAGCGGATGCCCCTGCGGCACCAGCAGCGCATGATGCCAGCTGAACCACGGGAAAGCGGCCAGCGAGGGATGATTGACAACCTGCTCACTGGCGATGCCGATATCGGCTTCTCCCGCGACCAGCATGGCCACAATTTCCTGCGGCGAGCCCTGATTTAACTCCAGACGTACATTGGGATAGAGAGCGCGAAACGCTTTGATCACTTTTGGCAGACTGTAGCGTGCCTGGGTATGGGTAGTGGCGATAGTGAGCACGCCGCTGGCTTCATTAGTAAAAACGTCTGCCAGACGACGCACCTTTCCGGCCTCATCCAGAATGCGCTCGGCAATACTTAACAGCGCCTTGCCGGGTTCCGTCATGCCGAGCAGCCGCTTGCCGCGTCGGATAAAGATTTCCACGCCGAGTTCATCTTCCAAATCGCGTATATGGCGACTGACGCCGGACTGGGAGGTAAAGAGCGCATTAGCCACTTCAGTCAGGTTAAACTGGCAGCGTGCCGCTTCCCGGATGATTTTAAGTTGCTGAAAATTCACGTGCGCCTCTCCCTCTGTTATCTGTTGGTTTCAGCCATGTTAATGAGGCCCATTGATAGCAACAAATAATAAAAAGGGGTTTTATATGCTTTTTAGCGATATAGAAGTGAGGCGCGCCAGGCCGCGCCCACAGAGAGGGGCTAGCTCACCAGCATCAGCTCGCGATCTTCCACCGCTGATTTTTTAAGGAGCGACAGCAGAATATCTTTTACCGCCTGTGCGGAAGGAGAAAGCGGGGAGCGTGCCGAGATGTTCAACGACAGCGGCAGATTCAGCGTAGGACTGTTGATGCGCGCCATCCAGGCATCGGTAGTGCTGACCAGCGCACGCGCGGCGGATTCCGGCAGCACGGTAACGCCCATGCCGCTGGAAACGGCGGCGGTCAGCGTGGCGATCGATTCAATTTCCCCGATAATGCGGGCGCTCAGACGGCGTAGCGAAAAAGCTTCGTCGACGCGTTTACGCACGGCGCTATAGTCGCGCGGCAAAAACAGATTCATTTCGGCCACGTCAGCCAGGTCGACGTTCTGTCCCGGACAGTCGGTGGCACCAACCAGATAAAGCTCTTCTTTCATTAAAGGCAGATTGGTGAGACCGGCAGACGGCGCACGATCGTAAAGTACCGCCATATCAAGCTGGCCATTCATCACTTTTTCGTTTAGTGACGCACCGCTGTTTTCATGCAGATAGACCAGCACTTCCGGAAACTGTTCACGGACGGTTTGCAATAAAGGCATGGTCAGTGAAGAGGCGGCGGTACCTGGTGCCAGACCAATCGAGACCTGTCCGGTGAGCATCTGTCCCGCATTAATCACGGCGGCCTGCGCCTGTTCGCACTGCCGTAAAATGGTCCGCGCATGGGCATACAAAATCTTACCGGCTTCCGTTGGCGTTACGCCGCGTTTGGAGCGGATAAGCAGCTGCTGGTCCAACTCATTCTCAAGCGTCGCCACCTGCTGACTGAGCGCAGGCTGTGCAATATGCAGGACTTCTGCGGCCTGAGTCAGGCTGCCGATATCGACGATTTTTACAAAATATTTGAGTCGTCTTAAGTTCATTTTGCCTCCGTCACGGAACGCCATTCTTGCTGGCGGGAAGAAATAAATTTTCATGCTGGTTCGCAGAGAAATGCAAGCGACGTGCCAGAAACTTTCGGGTACGTTTTCAGCCGATTCGTTTCAGGCTAAGCGCCAGTAAAATAAGAGAATCTGATTACCCCTAACGGAGTAACGCTTTCTACTTATCGTCAGGGTGGCGGCGCGGGCTGCACCAGCAAGGTGCAGCGCGTGCTGTCGCTCCGTGCAGGGCAGCGTTTGTTGAAGGAAAAACAGGCGGTAGCCGGTGGGAGGATCGGGGCCGACAAGCCGGCCCTGATTAACTACCGTTTTTTACGGTTGCGGTACATATCTACCGAAACGGCGCTGACAATAATAATGCCTTTGATGATGTCCTGAACGTAGGCGTCCACGCCGACAAAGGTAAAACCGCTTTTAATCAGCCCTAAAATTACCGCGCCGATCAGCGTACCCGTGATACGACCAACGCCGCCCATCAGGCTACTGCCGCCAATCACCGCCGCGGCAATCGCATCCAGCTCGTAGGACATCCCCATGCTGGACTGGCCGCTGCTAACACGGGCGGCCAGCACCACCCCTGCCAGGCCGGACAGGCCACCCGCGAGGGTGTAAACAATCACCAGGTATTTATTGACGTTAATGCCTGACACTTTAGCGGAGGTCATATTGCCGCCAATGGCATACACGTATTTGCCGTAGCGGGTATGTTTCAGGGCGATATGAAAGATAACCGCGACTACCAGGAAGATGACAACCGGCATGGCCCCCTGCCCGATAGCGGTAAAACTGTCGGAAAGGAAGCTAATTGGATTGCCCTGCGTGTAGTATTGCGCCAGCCCGCGTGCAGAAACCATCATGCCCAGCGTGGCAATAAAAGGCGGAATACCGGTTTTGGTGATGAGGACGCCGTTCACCACGCCACAAAGGATCCCCACGCCGATCCCGGCAACAACCGGTATGACTGCCGGCATGTTGACCAGCGACGGAAACATGGGTGAGAGGCTATCCGAGGTTTGGGCCAGGCTGGCCGCTACCACGGCGGTTAAAGCAATAACCGAGCCGGACGAGAGATCGATCCCGGTTGTAATAATTACCTGGGTTACGCCGACGGCGATAATGCCGATGATGGCTACCTGTAGAACGATCAGCACCAGCCGGTTTGGATTGAGCAGAAAAGACTGGTCGCGTACGTACCAACCCGCCGTTTCAAAAATCAGCGCGATAGCGACCATGACAATAAAAATGCCGGTATCTTTTGGCATTTTCCCCTTAAAACTGCTTAAAAACGAGGCCGAAGACGGCTGTTGGCTATTCATTTTTACGTCGCTCATGGTTTCAGCCCTTATTCAGACGCCAGTGACAGAATAGTTTCCTGATCGGCTTCTTCTTTAGTGAGAATGCCGGTGATGCGCCCGCCGTGCATCACCATCACCCGATCGCTCATGCCGATAATTTCCGGCAGTTCGGAAGAAACCATAATGATGGCGACACCGCGATTCGCCAGTTCGCTGATCAGCCGATAAATTTCCGCTTTCGCCCCCACGTCAATGCCACGCGTCGGCTCATCCAGGATCAACACTTTGGGCTGAGCCAGCAGCCAGCGGGCAATCAGCACCTTTTGCTGGTTGCCGCCGCTGAGGTTATTGATAATTTGATCCATAGTGGGCGTTTTGATATTCAGGCGACGGATCTGCTCCATACAGTCTTTAGCCATCTGCATATGGCTGACAAAGCCTGCCCGGCTGCTGTATTCCGGCATATTGACGATGCTCATGTTTTCCATCACCGACAGCACCAGAAACAGCCCGGACTTTTTACGGTCTTCCGTCAGGAAAGCCAGTCCCTTTTCTATCGCTGTGGAGGGGGAATCAATGTTTACCGGCACGCCATCTATCAGCACTTCGCCGCCGTCCGGATTGGCCATACCAAACAGGCTTTCCATCACCTCGCTGCGGCCCGCGCCGACCAATCCCGCTACGCCCAGAATTTCACCGCGTCGCACGCCGAAGCTGATATCGTGAAACACGCCTTTACGCTGCAAATGGCGTACCGTCAGCACTTCTTCACCGATGTCGTTATTGAACTTGGGAAAAAGTTGGGTCAGCTCGCGCCCGACCATCTGGGTAATCAGCGACTGTCGCGTATAGTCTGCCGTTGCGCTGCTGCCTACCCAGGCGCCATCGCGGAACACGCTCACCTCGTCGGTGATCGTAAAAATCTCATCCATTTTATGACTGATATAGATGATGGCTTTACCCTGCTCTCTGAGGTCGCGAATGATCGCGAAAAGATGCGAGACCTCGGTTTCGGTCAGCGCGGAGGTCGGCTCATCCATGATCACCACATCCGCATTCCACGATACCGCCTTAGCGATCTCCACCATCTGCTGCGAGGCGATACTCAGATCGCCCACCAGCACGTCAGGGGCAAGACGAATGTTCAGTCGGGTTAACAGCTCGCGAGTCTGACGATTCAGGCTGCCGTGATCGACAAAGCCATATTTCATCGGCTCACGCCCCAGCCAGATGTTTTCCGCCACCGTCATATGGGGCACCAGGTTAAGCTCCTGATGTATCATCGAAATACCCGCACGCAGCGCGTCCAGCGTATCCTGAAACGCCACCGCTTCGCCCCTGACACGGATTAACCCTTCATCCGGACGATAAATCCCTATCAGGCACTTCATCAGCGTGGATTTCCCCGCGCCGTTTTCACCCATCAGCGCGTGGACGCTGCCGGGCCTGACCCGTAAAGAGACGTTGTTCAGTGCCTTTACGCCCGGGAAGAACTTGCTGATGCCTTCGGCTTCAAGCGTATATGCGGTCATGGTGCACCCCGGCTATTTTTGATTCAGGCTGGTAAACTTCGCCATGTTTTCTTTGGTGACCAGCTGAAAAGGAATGTCGACGTTCTTCTCGACGCTTTCACCTTTCGCCAGCTTCACCGCAGCCTGTACCGCGCCTTCGCCCTGACCTTTCGCATCCTGGAAAACGGTGGCAACCATTTTGCCGTTTTTGATCATTTGCATCGCATCCGGCGTGCCGTCAACGCCCGCCACCAGCACGTGGTCGCTGTTTTTACCCAGCGCCTGAAGTGCACCAATTGCCATTTCGTCATTATTGGAAGCGATCGCCTGAATATCGTCGCCAGCGGTCAGCCAGTTACTGACGACATCCACCGCATCGTTACGCATGAATTTCGCCGTTTGTTCCTGAACGATTTTCAGGCCGGGGTATTTAGCGACAATCTCTTTCACGCCTTTGGTTCGTTCACGCGTCGATTCATTGGCCAGATCGCCTAACAGAATGGCAACGTTGCCTTTATAATTCATTTGCTTAGCCAGCGCTTCCATCTGCAAACGTCCTGCCAGCTGCGAATTGGATCCCACGTACGCCATTTTGCCTGTCAGCTCGGCGGCAGGACGACGGTTAATAAAAATCAGCGGTACGCCCGCCTTGCTCGCCTGATCCATAATGGGTTTTACCGCATTGGTGTCGACCGGATTAACAATAATGGCGTCCACACCCTGACCGATGAAGTTCTGCACCTGTTGCAGCTGCTGGGAGACATCGTTTTTCGCGTCTTCCACCTGCCCTTTAACATTTTCTTTCTGCAGCTCTTTTTGCATGGAATTGCGAACAATGGTCAGGAAGTTGTCATCAAACAGCGCCATTGACACGCCAATCTGGAGATCTTTTGCCAGCGCAACAGCGGGCAGTGAACAAACCAACAATAACCCTGCAACGAATTTTTTCATGATAAAGCCCTTTTGTGATTAGCTTGTGCGGCTGGCTGGACCTCGAATGAAAGATATTTTTTACATTCACACAACTTCACCGGCGCTCAAATAAAATTTTAAGACGGTAAACAGGCAATTATTATGTCAGCAGCTCCCTGATATTTATCTATGATTATCATCTGGTTAATTTTAACTGCAGGCGGTTTAAGGCCTAAAAAGAAACAAGAAAGCGGCACAACAGTGCAATTATTTCATAATTAACTTTTTTGAAACTTTTTCTATAAAAGCACCGAAACGCACGTTTTAAAAATGACAAATAACAAAATTTTGACACACCTCTAACATCAGCACGGCATTCGCCGTAAAGTGCGATCTGGCGCAAGAGATTGAATTTTGCCCGAACGGGCGAGAAACAGAGCGGGTTGCTGATTTTGCGGCCGAACGCGCAGAAAAATAACATTCGGCCTTTGACACGCCCGGATGCGGCCGTTAATATGCGCCCCATTGAAACCGATTCCTCTGTAGTTCAGTCGGTAGAACGGCGGACTGTTAATCCGTATGTCACTGGTTCGAGTCCAGTCAGAGGAGCCATATTCAGGTCAGCAGACGTTCCATAACGTCTGTTTTCCGCTTTTAAATCAGGCGGTTATCCTTTCCCCCGTGTTCCACCACGTCCGATAAAGTACGGCACCATCCACCCTCATTTAATGGTATATTTGCTGGTACATCCGGTTCGATCTGTTTTGTACCATCAGACGGTGGGCTAACCTGTGGCGCTTACTTACTGATATAAAAATAAGAAATACAAAGCCTTCCGGGAAAGCCGTTAAGCTCACGGACGGCTTCGGTATGTATCTGCTCATCCATCCCAACGGCTCAAAATACTGGCGTATGCAGTACCTTTTTGGCGGTAAGCAAAAAACGCTGGCTCTTGGTTGTATGCCGTAATGGGGCTGCTGGCGGCGATATTTATGTGGAAATTTGTGCCGGAAACCAAGGGCAAATCGCTGCAAG
Organism: Erwinia sp.; assembly: GCF_031978025.1. Lineage (NCBI taxonomy): Bacteria > Pseudomonadati > Pseudomonadota > Gammaproteobacteria > Enterobacterales > Erwiniaceae > Erwinia > Erwinia sp. The sequence goes on along the minus strand of NZ_DALZCD010000061.1, from coordinate 12,159 downwards.
AGCTGGAATCGCAATGGAAAAAACCCGCTGCCGCCGCGCTGAGTGAGAAACTGGCGGACTGATGCGGTTGCCGGAACAGGCCGTCGCTTAAGGCTTTGTCGGCGGTTATTCACCGGCGCGGCGTCGGTGAATAACCGATTTGGCAAGCCTGCCGGCAAAAGCAGGCTTTCCGTTCAAAGTACGGGTTCGGTAAGCGGCGAGCCGGTAACCGTCACCGCCTCCAGCAGCTGTCGGCACAGCCTGTCACCCTCTACGCCCTCGTTAAAAACAGATAATGAATAAGCCGCGCGGGCAACGTAGCCGGACGGCGGCCGCGCCAGTTTATCGCCCGGATAAGCCAGCTGTACGCAATAAGTTTGCGCATCCCAGGTAATTTCCGGCGCTGGCAGCGTAACCCCATCCACCGTCATATCGAATTCCGGATATTTAAAGCTAATCGCCGCATTGAGATTTTTTTTCGGCACGACGGCATCGACGGGATCGCCGCAGGCAATCCTGCCCGCAATCAATCCGGGCGCTATACCCATCGCAAGCGTGGCAAGCCAGGGGATCAGATCGCCACCCAGACGCCCGTTGATTTCGATAATCAGGAAACCCTTCGGCGTTATTTTCAACTCGGTATGCGTTACGCCATTTTTAAATTCAATCGCTTGATGCGCCGAGGCCAGCACGGTAAGTAAATTTTCATCGCTCAGCAGCGGATCGTTATAGCTAAGCGTATGCCCCAGCTCTTCAAAATGCGGTTCAAGACCGATGCGCTTTCTTGCCACAAACATGGGCTGGTAGCATCCATCGATTATCTTGCCGTCAACGCTAATTTCCGGCCCGTCAATATACTCTTCAAGCACGGCGCCGTTCTGAAAATCTGCCGCCCCTTGATGACTGACAGCATCAGCTTCATTAAAACGTAAAACAAGTTCCTGCGGATTTTTTACCAGCGCCACGCCAATACTGCCTCCCATGCCACGAGGCTTTACCACCAGCGGGTAGCGGGTAGCGTCGGCAAAAGCCTGTGCTTCCGCCAGCGTATGGCATAACCGGCTTTTAGGTTGTAGCAGACCCGCCTCGGATAATCGTTGTCGGGAGAGGGATTTATCCCGACATCCCCTGATCCCCTCTTTGCCTGCTGAGGCCAGGCCAAAATGCCCGGCAACGTCGGCGGTTACCATGATAAATCTTTCGTCCCAGCATATCAGGCCATGAACAGGGAAATCTTTTTTAAGATTATCCACCGCTGTCACGATCGTATCAAAAGCGTAATCGCTCACCTTTATCGAACCCTGAATTAACGGTTTTTGCCAGGTGACCTCATCGGTAGAAATAAGCCAGACGTGGTATTCAGAAGCAATCTGTTCCAGCAGGTACTTCCTGTATAATTCTTTACCACAGCCCACCAGCACTAACGTTTTCCTTTCCATCTTTCCCTCATTAAATGGCAACTTCTGTCAAAAAGAGGCCGCCCGTGGCTCGGTACCAGGCGGCGCGCACAAACATAACGTCGGTTCAGATATCATTTGCACGGGCAACGTCTAATTTTTGGGAGGCAGAAGATAATGCTACCCATAGTATTAATAGCGCGGCCAAAGAAATGGATGCCACAGGCGCCAACAGCGCTACCCTGAAGCTATATAGCTGCGCCAGGATGCCGGCAAGAGAAGTCCCGAGCATCATTCCTACCCGCATTGAGTTGGAATAGAACGCGGAGGAAAAGCCTCTTTTTTCCGGCAGCGCTTCCTGGATAATCGTCACGCCTAACCCGACAAAGACCCCGTAAAATAAAGCGTTAAAACACTGCAGCAGCAGCAGCGTGACCATGGAGTCCGCCAGCTGCAGAAGCGAGTAATAGACCAGACCAAAACAAAAACCGGCCAGCATGACTTTAAATTTGCCGTAGCGCTCGGATAATCCTGATGCGATAAGCATCACCGGGATCTCCAGCAAAGCCGTCATTCCCAGCAACAGGCCGGGGAAATAGCCGGGTAATTTTATTTCGCGCAGGATATAAAGTGGCATCGCTGTAATATAAAGATGGTTTGCGAGGTTAGACAAAACGATTACGCCCCCTAATAACCAGACCACTGCCGGAACGGCGCGGCGGCCGACCTCTTTTACAGCAGACTTAACGGGCTGCACCTGCGCAGGATCCAGCATAAAGACAGAATAAATAATGACGCAGCCTGCCAGCAAAGCCGAGGCGATAAAATTAAACCGAAATCCGAAGGCATCGGCCATAATAAAGGCCAGCGCCGGGCCGGCAATCCACACCAGCGACACGCCTGCCCGCATCTGGCTGTTAAGACGCGTGGCGTTTTCCCCGGCGTTAACGGAATAGTGCCGGATCATAGAGAGCAGCAGCGGTACAGAAGCGTTGCCCGGCCCCATAAGAAAAACGCCCGTCAACAGGGCCTGCCAGGCATTGTGACATAATAAAAAAGCTAAGGCGGACAAAAAGATAGCGATAAGGGAACAGATAAAAAGCTTTTTATTGCTGTGCCCCTGATCCACCATTTTCCCCATCCATTGGTTGAAAACGATCCCCGAGGTGGCAAAACCAATACTGTAAAGCGTAATAAAAGTCGGTTGTGCCTTTAGCCCCTCGACTAAAAACGTGCTCATTACAGGTAATATGAATGCATAAGACAGAGCGGTGAGTCCGTTTATGATAAACAACCTGCCCGCCGTGCCTTTTAAAAATAATTTCATACCATCACGCTTCCATACCGCATACTTGAATTTTAAATTGCTAAGGACACAAACGGGCTACCTGTTGTTTATCCATAGCGTGATTATTGATCAAAAAAACTGGCCAGGACGTCGCTTTCGGACTCTGGCAAAGCCAGTATTCGCCAATGACTATATCGTCACCGGCGTACAATCGACAGGTTTTCCGCAAGTTACCACTGATAAGCGTATAGTCAGTAAAATATTTCTTCGTCGCCGCATCTTCACAAACGGTTTTCTCTATATGAACCTGTAAATTAACCGTAGCCGCAGGATGAATGAAGGTAATGCAGGAACCTTCTCTCGCCTGGTAAAAAGAGAAGGGAAATGCTGCTATTTCACAGGTCAGAAAGTAGCTGATCCCATCCGGAATGCGAAACCCAAACGTCCCGTCGTTAAAATAAAGCTTTTTCTTTAGCTGTGCGTTGTTCGCCAGGCTAAATGTAAAACACAGATGCCCCTCTTCGCTGCCGACAGCTATCAGGGGTTCGGGCACATTCCACTCAATACGTTGCTCTTTATCTTTATAGCAAAGCTGTAATGCGCTGCCCTGCTTTTCAATAGCCACTAAACCTGCCTGGTGATGCTCAACGTCCAGTCTTACGATGTAATTGCTCATAACGCCCTGATTTAAATAGGAAGGGCGATAAGAGTCGCCCTTATTATAAAATTACGCCGCCTTAACCTTGAGCAGGTCATACACCTCGTTCAGCGAAGAGGTAATGTTAAACTCCTCCCACTCGAGGCGGATGCCGCTTAATTTGAAAATAGACTCTGAGATATCGATGACTTTTATTGAATCCATCCCCAGGTCAAACAGCGTTCTGTCCGGATCGATCTCTTTAAGCTGAGCGGTATCTTTCCAGATGTCCAGTAGCGTCTCTTTAGCGATCATGCTTTTTCCTTTTTTATCGGTTTTAAAACCACCATTCCCCAGAAATATAATCCTGTCCCAATAACAGCAATATACTTCTGATGATCTACAGTGGAATTGTTTTCATGGTAATAACTGTCAAGATTGATCAAGCTGTCACAGGTATAGGCGTGACCAAATACCGGTATGTTATTTTTGTAAAACAGACTATCGTCCAGGCTGATAGCGCTGGCGATCTGTCGCAGGGCGCTATAGCTGAAATTGTGGCAAATAATTTGTTGCAGGCTCTCCGGCTGTAGCTGTCCCTGAGTGAGCGCGTCATCAAAAACGTAACGGATCCCTTCCAGATAATTGTTATGGATCTCGCGATCCATAGCGTTACTGACCGGGTCAATCATGTCGCCGGTCGTCAGCCGGGTTCGTTTACTGATGCCCTTGACGTCGAATTCCAGTTCACTATCGGGGCGGGTCGACACCAGACAGGCCACGGCCGCATCGCTGTTAATAGCCAGATTTTTGAACCTTGTGGTTTCATCCAACACCCTGTCGGCAAACACCAACAGCGCGGTTTTACCCTCTTCGCCTTTGAGATACTGTGCGGCGATATCCAGCGCCGCAAAAAAGTTATTACACTGGGAAAGATAAACGCCGATGGGATAGACATGCTCCAGCCCGCAGTTAATCAGGCAGCTGGCTACATCTTTATCAATGACATCCCCGTGCCGATCGCCAAACGTGCTGGAAGCATAAATGACGATATCGACCTCCGCGGCGGTAATGCCCGCCCTGGCGAAGCTTTTCTTAATAGCGCATTCCGATAAGGCGCCAAGCGTACGTTCAGTACGATGGTAGTGGCCAAACCCCATGGTTCTCAGAAAAAGCTGACTCTTGCGCACATTAGCCAGATAAACGTTGTCTTCCAGCGCCACGGGAAACTCGCCGAGTTCGTAGCCTATCGCCCCCATTTTCATGACAGATACTCCGTTTTCAGCCTGACCTTATCCCGTTTGCCGTTGCTTGTCAGAGGCAACGCATCAAGGAAAAAGACGCGGCGGGGCAGCATATAAACCGGCAGGGTTTCGGCCAGCGTTCGCCGTAAGGCTTTACTGTCATGGTTTTCAGCAACCACAAAGGCCGCCAGTTCATAACGATCCTCTGTTAAAACCGGGATGACGCAGGCATCGCTTGCCGCAAAACGTGCCATAATATTTTTTTCTATCTCGCTAAGCTCAATACGGTAACCGTTAATCTTGACCTGATCGTCCACGCGTCCACGATATTCAATATCGCCGTTGTCGTTTAACGCGCCGATATCCCCCGTGCGGTAATAGCGCGGCCGGGACGGATCGTGGTCGATAAATGCCTGCCGCGTTTTCTCCTCGTCAAGATAACGCAAGGCCAGATGTTCTCCGCTGACCTGTATTTCCTGGCTGCCCTCGCCAAAATCAACTAGCTGGATCTGCGCATGTTTTAGCGGCTTGCCAAGCGGCACCACGGTTAATGCGCTGTGCAGATATTCATAGGCCCAACACCAGGAGACCTGAACTGAAGCTTCCACAGGGCCGTAAAGATTTAGTGGCTGCGCTGAGGTATGAGTAAACGCCTGGCGAAATTTGGCCACCAGAGATACTTCAAGAGGTTCACCACAAAACATCATAATTCGCAGCGTACGTAACGCGTCGCTTTGCGGAAAGAAGTGCAAGATCTGCCGCATTAACGAGGGCACAGACTGCCAGATGGTGATGCTATGCCTGTCAAGCCAGGGCAGCAGCGAAAAAGGATCGCGCACCACCGTTTGCGAAGGTACATAAAGCGCGGCGCCGGATACCAGGCTGAGCACGATCTCTCCCAGCGAGAGATCAAAACTGTGATTGGTGGTTAAAGCCACGCGGTCGTCCGGCTTAACCGCCATCAGCTCCTGTACGCCTTCAAACCAGCGTTGATAACCAATATGGCTGAGCTCCACGCCTTTAGGCTTGCCAGTAGAGCCGGAGGTAAAGAAAACGACCGCGGGCATCTGCGGCGTTAACGACGGCAGCGCGTCTCCGGCGGCACTATAACCCTGCAATTCTGTTACGGGCTGGGAAGACTGCGCATCGATGACGGCCAGCGGCACAGCCAGCCGGGCTGCGATAGCCTCGCAAGCCTGACGATTTTTACCGTCGGTCAGCATCAGGGCTGGCGATGAAGCGTCAAAAATGGCATCAATGCGTACGTCGGGAATCTTAGGCTCAAGGGGAATATAAGCGCCGCCTGCCAGCTGTACCGCCAGGATTGCGATCACCATTTCTGCTGAACCATCAAAGAAAACCGCTACCCGCTTTTCTTTCCCGACGCTCAGCACGGGTGCAATCTTTTTTGCCACATTTACTACTGTGTTATGCAGCTGCATCCATGTTAATTCACTATTTTCATCAACCAACGCAATATTATCAGGCCGATTTTTTGCATGTTCCATCATGCTTAATACAGGTATCAACATGTTGTTCACGTTACATCCTTAATTCATTTACGAAGGTGTTATGCACTCATCTTTTGGGTGGCATTGTTTTTTTAAATTACCTGCCTTGCAGAACCAGGAAAAACCTTAAAACAGCAAATTTAGAAAAAGAAAGCACAACGGCCTTGCAAGCGTCGGGTATTCAGCGAAATATCTTTTGGGATTTTCCTTAGTTCTCTCCTCCCTTTTTGTTATTAAGCCTATTCGCCAGGGTCATAATTTACTTCCGCGCCTGCCGACAGCGTCGATCACCGGCTCTAAACATAAGAATTTTTTTCACTTTACAAATGAATATTTTTCAAAACAAAAAGATCTTCTAATGATTAATTTGTTACTGATTATTAATTCGCAAAGAGAAATAATTAAGAACTTAAAGCAACAACTTGATTTATTGGGAATTTTTAAGGAAATCCACCCTTTACCCCGCTGAATTACTGCGGCCTGTTTTTTTCTAACATGTCGAATCGCCGTTGTAAACATTAAATTATTTTCTTGAACTGTCTGGACACTGATTTCCTCATCTGATATTTTTTTTGCCAAAATCAGAGACGGATAAACCAGAGAACAAGCCCATGAACCAGTCCGTTCAGGATGGTGGCTTTATTCACTACGCCACCATGCCTTCAACAGAAAATATTAATTGTTTTATGGCTACCCTTGAATGTTATGCCCAACATAATCAGCTGGCTGATAATTTCTCACTTTCCCATTTTGAACATGAGTTTTATCTTAAAAACATCGAAAGTAATGCGTTCACCCCTACCCATTCCAACTTTGGAATAGATACGGCATGGGGATGTAACGACAGTCTTGAAATGATGACCGACCGCGTGGTTAACAGGATCAGAGAAAGATGCGGCGTCGCCATTTCTTTAGAAATGGTTTTTGACGCGACGGGATTAATACAGCGCCTGCACCAGATGGGGGATCATGCTATTTGCATTTTCGACCCTTTTTATTTGCCAGAGAGCGTTAATTATGGCATCAGGCACTCTTTAAGCGTCTGTATTGTTAATGGCTACGCGGAGAAAACAGAAAAGTTTGGACTGCTTGAGCGCAAACAAGGCCAGTCTTACGTTGCAGAAACAGAGTTGAAAAAAAGCGCGGACTATTTTATCCGTTCAAAAGGCAGTTGCCATCTGTTTCATCTGGCCAAAATCCCCCCCGTCGTTGCGTTGGCTGAGATTGATATCAAAGCCGATCTGGAAAGAATATTAACACATTTTTATTCCAGCGAGAGCCATGCCGGCCTGGCTGCTCTTGACAAGTTTCAGCAACGTTATCCTGAACTCCTGAGCTTCGATCGCGCTTTTATTATTCCCTGGGCTGAACGCTGTTTTGGTGAACGTTATGCCAACGCTCGTTTTTTACAGGCATTGCAGGATGGCGGCCATCCGGCGGCGCAAGCGCAGCCGTCTTGCTTTAAAGAACTAATTGAAATTTATAATAAAATAGGCGATCTGTGGCGCTCTTTCGAGGTATTCCATCTCTATTCGGTAAGCCAGGGTAAACCCGCTATTTTGCAACGTAACCTGACGCTGATTGCCGACATAGTGGAAAACGAGAAGCGCTGCGTGCAGCTGCTGGAAAGATTAAGAGAATCGTTACATTAACCGATAAAAAGGAAAAACAGATGTATACCGAGCGTATAAAAACTATCGCTACTGAAAACCTGTCTGAATTACTCGGCGCCACTTCTCTGCAGAACGAAGATAACCTTTATGATCTGGGTATGACCTCGCTGCAGGCGGTTACGTTAATGATCGCACTGGAGGAAAATTTCTCTATTCGTTTTCCCCACACGGCATTAAACGCTCAAAGTTTCGAGTCCGTTAATAATATCAATTCTGTCATTCAGACCGTATTGGTCAGATAACTCTCCGCACCGGGAAAATGCAGTGAATCAAACAGGCCAACAAATCAAAGAGCGTATGCACTCTCATCAGGCTACGCTGCGTACCTTAGCTGATGAAGCCGAGACGGCGGGACAGATGCCTGCCGAAGCCATAGCTGTCGCTAACCGCTGCGGTATCTGGCAGCATCTCTGTCCGCAACCGGTGGGAGGAAACTGCACCGATGCTGCCGAACTGATCGATCTATGGAAAGCCTGCGCCGCCCTTGACGGTTCGTTCGGCTGGTTATCCATCGCCTACGTGCTGGCCACAACCCACTGCGCGCTCTATTTGCAGCCCTCCGCCTGGCAGCAGGTTTTCGCCGACGGCGCCTTCCCCCTTATCGCCGGGCAGTACCAGCCAAACGGCCGCGGCATAGTTACCGAAGGTGGCTATACGCTGACCGGCAAGTGGGCTTTCGGCAGCGGTATCCATCATGCTGACTGGGCAGTGGCTGGCTTTATCCAGGTCGACAACAGCGAAGTCGTTAAGGATCTGGACGGCAGACCGGAAATAATGATTGCCGTTATTCCTCGTCAGTCGCTGACGCTTTCCGGCCACTGGGACACTACCGGATTACGCGGCACCGGCAGCATTAACTACAGCTGCGAAAATCTGTTTATTCCCTCCGCTTTTTGCTATCGCTTTGAGGATCCGGAATCCTTACGCGGCGGCGCGCTGCATCGTATCGGCATTACGGAAATATCTGCGGTTTCACACGGCAGCTGGGCTTTAGGAATGGCGCAGCGGGCGATCGATGAAATGCTGCTGCTGGCGCGAAAAACGCTGCGCGCAAATGAAAGCCAGCCGTTAGCCAGAAAAGAAACCTTTTTACTGGATCTGGCCAGATCCGCCGCCAGGCTGCAGGCCGCCCAGGCTTTTTTAACCTCGGCCACCACCGAGGCTCAGCACGAAGTAGAGCAGACCGCCGGCATCCTTCGCCAGACGCAAAACGAGATACGTTTAGCGGCAACCTTTGCCAACGAGATTTGCGCCGAAATCGCTGAGATCGCCTATCGCCAGATGGGTACGGCGGCGATTGCGCGGCGTAATCCGCTTGAGCGGGTGCTCAGGGATATCCAGACGGGCAGACAGCATATGATGATCGGTTCACAAAGCTACGTTAACGTCGCGAGAACATGGTTTGAGGTGGATAATGCCAGCAAACGTCACCGATAAGCTTGCCATCATTGGCTATGCCGGCATTTTCCCTCAGGCCGATTCGCCAGAAGCGCTCTGGGATTTACTCTGCGCGGAAAGAGACACCTTCACTGAGATCCCGCCGGATCGCTGGCCGCTGGCGGATTTCTATAGTGAAGACAAGTTCGCCCGTAACAAAAGCAGTGCTAAATGGATGGCGGCTATCGATCTTCCCGGCGCTAAACAGGCCATCTGGCCTGAGTTCCCGGCGACAGAACACGCTACGGTCGATCCGCAACAGCTGCTGCTATTACATGTAACCGGGCAGACGCTGGCCCATGCCGGTTTGTCCGCCAGCACGCTGGCGGAGAAGCGGGTCTCGGTTTCAGTGGGGTGCATGGACAGTGAAAATATGCACAACCAGCTCCTGAGCGATTTACCCGTTGGGCCGGGTACGGTGTTTGGTAATTATCAGGCGCTGTTAGCCAACCGCATCAGCCAACATTTTGGTTTTACCGGCGAGAGTAAAGCGATCAATACCGCCTGCAGCGCTTCCTTTATGGCGCTATCCGACGCCCGTGCTCAGCTGGTAAAAAACGGCGCGGATTATGCTATCGTCGCCGCCGCCAACCTGAACCTGCATCCGTTAAAATATTATGCCTTTGCCAAAGCGGGAATGCTCTCACGCAGCGGCAGCTGTACGCCGTTTGCTATCACGGCGGACGGCTACGTGCCCGGTGACTGTATCGCTGCTCTTTGCGTAACCACGCTTGAGCGGGCGCTGAAAGAGCATCACCCTGTTCACGCCGTGATTGAAGGGATGGCCGGAAATCATAACGGCAATCGGGCAGTGTCGCCCACCGCGCCCAGCGTAGCGGCGCAAATCGAACTGCTAAACCTGGCGCTCGCCGATGCCGATCTTCCTGCCCAGGCCGTGTCTTATCTCGAAGCGCACGGCACCGGCACCTCTTTAGGCGACCCGCTGGAAATTGAAGCGCTGGCGCATGTCTATGGCCATCATCCCTGCCAGGTCGGCAGCGTTAAGGGAGTAATTGGCCATACGGAAGCGGCGGCCGGTCTGGCAGCCATTATCAAGACGCTGTTGATGTTTCGCTTTAACGCTATTCCCGGAAATCATTGGGCAAAGACGCTGAATCCTCTGGTTGCCGAAAGGCTTGCTCAGCTGCAGATCGCCCGGCAGCGGCAGGAATGGACAGCAATGCCGCGACGGATTGCCGGCATCAGCTCTTTTGGCTCCGGTGGCGCAAACGGCCATATTATTTTAGGCGAGTGGCGGGCATCATCGCGGCCAGCCATAGCCACAGAGCCGCTGCCAGCGGGGTTTTATCTCTGTGAAAATAACAGTAGCGCGCCACGTAACCTGACAAGCTGGCTGGCTGGCAAGCCGTGGCGCCCTGACCCGGTACAAGGCAGGTTCTGTCGTAATGCTTTTTGGGTGAGCGAACGCCAAACGGAACGGCTACAGCCCGTGACGACCCTGCCCTTGCTGAGTGAAGCCAGCCTCAATAACAGCCCGCATGTGCTAAACCTGCTGCTTTGCCCGATAGGGGTGGTCGCGGCGACAGAGCGCTATGCGCTGAGCAGCGCAGATTTATTATCACTATTACCCGTCGGCAGCCTACAGCTTGCCCCACAGGGCGCGATGGCGAAGCTGCCCACCACCTTCGTTCAGGCGCTGGCGTCGCTGCCAGACAGCCTTGCGGCGTTAAGTCCCGCATGGCTTATCCAGGCCAAAGAGTTAGAACGCTATCAGTTCACGTTCAAGCTCCTGGTGGCGAAATGGAAAAAACATATGCCGTGCGAACCAGACGCTATCAACGAACGTCTGGCTTACGCCATGGCCTATAGCGACCTGTACGATAAATGGTCGTTGCAGCCCAAAATTATTCCGGCCTCGCTGGGTGTCATCAGAAAATTACTGAACGCCGCGCTGTTTCAGGAACGACAGTTCGCGGCCTGGTTTGGGCAAGAAGAGCTTATCGTTGATAAAATCGTCTGCGCGCTGGCTGAAGCCATTGCCGCCGGAAAAGCCGTTCCGACCGATATATTTGACGGCAGGGAGCCGGGGACAGTCGTATATTGCGCCGGTGCGACAGGCTACGATGTGGAAACGCTGAATAAGGAACCGGATCCTGATGTCCTCGTTATCCGATCCTGGATTGGTAAAAAGTTATTGCCTGACCCTGTGATAAAAAACAGCGGATTATCTCTGCCGATTTGTTTCTCTGATTAAAAGGTTTAAATAATGGTCAATGCAGTTCAGCATTATCTTACTGATTCGGCTAAGCGCTTTCCGCATAAAATAGCGGTAAAGTATCATGATGATGAAGTCACTGAGTCCGTCACCTGGCAAGAACTGGATAATTTTACCGATGCTTTTGCTTCTCACCTGCAGGCGTGTGGCGTAACAAAAGGCGATATGATCGCTTTTTATATGCCAAAATCTGTTGGCGCCATTAAATCCCTGCTATCGATTGTAAAAGCTTCAGCGGCCTATATTCCTTTGGATTATAATACGCCCGAAAACAGGCTGGCCGCCATTTTGCAGGAAAGCCAGGCAAAAATAGTTATTGTTAATCAGTACAGCGCTTATCGCGCGTCTGAAATTTTTAATAAATTTGGTCAGCATATCAAAGTTATTAATATCGACACGTTTAACTTTGACAGCAGCCGGCCAACTCGTCCCGTCGACAATACTATTTCAGTCGATCTTGCTTATGTGCTGTTTACCTCAGGATCGACCGGGACGCCCAAAGGCGTAATGATCCCGCATGGCGCAATCATTGACTATATTGACTGGTGCGTGGAGGTCTATGGACTGAGCGCGGACGATCAAATTGCCAACCATGCGCCGCTCTACTTTGATAACTCCACGTTTGATATTTATACCGCCATGAAAACAGGCGCCACCCTGCATCTGGTGCCTGAAAGCGTGAATATGATGATCCCCCGTCTCGCTGGCTGGCTCCGTGAAGAAGCGATCAGCGTATTTTTCTGTGTCCCTTCCGTGT
>NZ_DALZCD010000060.1:0-18689 GCF_031978025.1 Erwinia sp. | reverse complement strand
GCCTACCACCAGCTTGTTGTCCATCAGCCAGGGCTTGACCGGCGTGCGCCTGCTGCGCGATTTTTCAAACAGGTAATCTGCGTTAAAAGCTTCGCTAAGCGGTTCCGGGCCGAGATGGGCCAGCACGTTGCTGGCGGTGAGATCGCTGCTCCACAGCCAGGCGCCGAAGCGTCGGGGATCGGTATAGCGCAGCACTTTACCGTTGCTCATCACCAAATCCACATGGTCATGTTTGGCCGGAGGGGTCTCTTCTGACAGCACCCGCAGGCTCCCGGACATGCCAAGATGAATGATGATACAGCCTTCAGGCAGTTCCAACAGTAGATATTTGGCGCGGCGCTGTACGCTGAGTACCGGCTGGTCGCTGAGGCTATGAATTTCATGCGAAACCGGCCAGCGTAAACGGCCGTTTCGGACAACAGCGTGCAGAATGGTGGCGCCGACAAGGTGCGGTTCGATACCGCGTCGGCTGGTTTCAACCTCTGGTAATTCCGGCATGCGAACCTCCCGCAAATGTTTTCACATCAACAACTGTTTTCAGGCGCACAAAAGAAAAAACCCCGCCGAGGCAGGGTTTTTCAGTCGCTAAACTCAATTACTTGATTTTAGCTTCTTTGTAGATCACGTGCTGGCGGACAACAGGATCGAATTTCTTCAGTTCCAGTTTTTCCGGCTTAGTACGCTTGTTCTTCGTGGTGGTATAGAAGTGACCTGTACCAGCAGAAGAAACCAGCTTGATCTTCTCACGAATACCTTTAGCCATGTTTCAGTTCCTTACCTTAGTACTTCTCACCGCGGGTACGCAGATCGGCCAGAACCGTCTCAATACCCTTTTTATCAATTACGCGCATGCCTTTGGCAGATACGCGCAGTGTAACGAAGCGCTTTTCGCTCTCAACCCAAAAACGGTGAGAGTGCAGGTTCGGCAGGAAACGGCGTTTCGTCGCGTTCATTGCGTGGGAACGGTTGTTACCCGTCACCGGACGCTTTCCAGTTACCTGGCAGACTCGTGACATGTCAATTCTCCAAAAATCAAATAAGCTCGAGCTTTAAAAATAAGGTCTTGGCCGCCTCGTCAGGCTCTTAGCCCATCCAGGCGAGTTCTATGTGAACCCGCTGAGCAGGCCCAAATGCCAAACCCGAGATTCTCAAAGGTGGCGTAGTATACGCCCTGCAACGCCGGTGCTCAAGTCCCGAACAGATAAAGATCCCTTTGGATCGTGCAAAATTGCCGCATTTAAACGGAAAAAGCACCGCGGCTGCGATGAAAAAAGGGCGCTTTGCCGCTTTTTTATCCATTAAAGCCAGCCTCTTTCCGCAAAGGAAACATATTCACCCTGGCCGATGACGATGTGATCGAGCACACGAATATTGAACAGCTGGCAGCAGTGGTTAACTTGTTGAGTCACATCACGATCTGCCATGCTGGGTGTCGAAATGCCCGACGGGTGGTTATGGGCCAGAACAATCGCTCCCGCGTTATGCTTTAGCGCTTCACGCACGATTTCACGTGGATGTACCTCTACGCTGGCTATGGTGCCCGCAAACATTTCGCTGGTATGGATAACCCGGTGCTGATTATCAAAAAAAATCACCATAAAAATTTCTCTTTCGCGATGCGCCAGCTTGCTGTGGAGAAAATTCACCATATCGCCCGGGCTTTGCATAACCTGTTTTACCGCGTCCGCACAGGTAAAAAAACGTCTGCCCAGTTCGGCGATAGCGTTAAGCTGGGCATACTTCGCCACGCCGACGCCCTTCACCCGTAAAAAAGCGTCTTTGTCCGCCGTCATCAGCCGATGCAGCGAACCAAACTCCTCCAGCAGCTGCTGCGCCAGCGTCATCACGTGTACGCCGTTCGCGCCAGTGCGTAAAAAAATTGCCAGCAGTTCCGTATCCGTTAACGCGCCGGCCCCGCCCGCCACTAGCTTTTCGCGCGGCGGCATTTTTTTCCATGGCTTCTTCATCCGCTTTCCTCCTTCCTTAGCTGACGGAATCATGGCATTATATACAGTAGTTTTCCACGCATTTGTTCTGTCTGCCGGGCGACTTTACAGAGCGGTCATTGCGCTAAAAGTCAGCAGGCAGGGATTGTGATAAAATGGCGGAATTCCGGCGCATGTGCGCCCTGCTGGCTCAACGGAGCAGAAAATATGACATTAACCGGTAAACGTATTGTGCTGGGCGTAAGCGGCGGCATCGCTGCCTATAAGGCGCCTGAGCTGGTGAGACGCCTGCGCGATCGTGGTGCAGAAGTGCGCGTCGTGCTGACCTCGGCGGCGAAAGCGTTTATCACGCCGCTGAGCCTGCAGGCCGTTTCGGGTCATCCGGTCAGCGATGACCTGCTCGATCCGGCAGCAGAAGCGGCGATGGGTCATATCGAGTTGGGTAAATGGGCCGATCTGGTAATACTGGCCCCCGCCACAGCCGACCTTATTGCTCGCGTTGCCGCGGGGATGGCTAACGATTTGGCTACGACGATTTGTCTGGCCACGGCAGCGCCGATCGCCGTTGTTCCGGCCATGAATCAACAAATGTATCGAGCTGCCGCCACGCAGCATAATCTTCAGGTTTTGCAGGCGCGCGGCCTGATGATTTGGGGACCAGACAGCGGTAGCCAGGCCTGCGGCGATATTGGGCCCGGCCGTATGTTAGATCCGCTCGCTATCGTGGACGAAGCCGTTAACTGGGCGACGCCGCAGCACGATTTAGCGCACCTCAATATCATGGTTACGGCTGGGCCGACCCGCGAATCCCTTGATCCTGTCAGGTTCATTACTAACCACAGCTCGGGTAAAATGGGCTTCGCCGTGGCTGCCGCCGCTGCAAAACGGGGCGCTACTGTCACGCTGGTTGCCGGGCCTGTCGCCTTAACCACACCGCCAGGCGTCAAACGTATCGACGTGGTAAGCGCGCTCGAGATGGAGCAGGCGGTTATGGCGACCGCGGCCAGTCAGCACATTTTTATTGCGGCGGCTGCGGTCGGCGACTATCGCGCGGCAGAAGTCTCCAGCGAGAAAATCAAAAAGCAGGGTGATGAGATCCTGCTGAAGATGATTAAAAATCCGGACATTGTTGCGGAAGTGGCCGCTATGCAGCAAAACCGCCCTTATGTGGTGGGGTTTGCAGCGGAAACCCGGAATGTGGAAGAATACGCCCGACAAAAAAGAATTCGGAAGAATCTGGATCTGATTTGTGCCAACGATGTTTCAAAAGCCGGGCACGGTTTCAACAGCGATACCAATGCCCTGCATCTTTTCTGGCAGGAAGGGGATAAAGCCTTACCGCTTGGCGATAAGCCTCTCCTTGGCCAACAATTACTGGACGAGATAGTCAGCCGTTATGAAGAAAAAAATCGACGTTAAGATTTTAGACCCGCGCGTGGGCACCACTTTCCCTTTGCCCGCCTATGCCACCTCCGGCTCCGCTGGTCTCGATCTGCGCGCCTGCCTGGATGAGGCGGTACAGCTGGCGCCAGGCGCGACCACGCTGGTGCCGACCGGCCTGGCTATCCATATTGCCGACCCGGAGCTGGCGGCCGTTATCCTGCCTCGTTCTGGCCTGGGCCATAAGCATGGCGTGGTGCTGGGCAACCTGGTCGGGCTAATCGACTCCGATTACCAGGGCCAGCTGATGGTGTCCGTCTGGAACCGCAGCCAGCAGGCATTCAGCATTGAGCCTGGCGAGCGCATCGCGCAAATGGTGTTTGTACCGGTCGTTCAGGCTGAATTCAATCTGGTTAACGACTTCGACGCCAGCGTGCGCGGCGAAGGCGGCTTCGGCCACTCGGGACGTCAGTAACGGCCGACCAGAGTACCCGTCCTTATTTCCACCGTGAGCGTAATGGCTCACGGATGTTGCGTGGGCGTTTGCCCGTACATGGTGATATTTCAGGGGTCTTTCAGGACATGGCAGAGAAAAAAAGTGCGAAAAGGAATCGTCGCGAAGAAATACTGCAGGCGCTGGCACAAATGCTGGAATCCAGTGATGGTAGCCAGCGGATCACTACCGCCAAGCTGGCGGCGAGCGTAGGGGTTTCTGAGGCCGCTCTTTACCGGCACTTTCCCAGCAAAACCCGCATGTTTGACAGCCTGATTGAGTTTATTGAAGACAGCCTGATTACGCGCATCAATCTGATTTTACAGGATGAAAAAGAGACGCTGCCGCGTTTGCGGCTGATTATCCAGCTGATCCTGGGCTTTGGTGAGCGTAATCCGGGCTTATCACGCATTCTGACCGGTCATGCGTTAATGTTCGAGCAGGACCGCCTGCAGGACAGGATTAATCAGCTGTTTGAACGCATCGAGGTGCAGTTGAAGCAGGTCCTGCGCGAGCAGAAAATGCGTACCGGGGAAGGTTTTCGCACAGAAGAAGCGCTACTGGCTTCTCAAATGCTGGCTTTTTGTGAAGGGTTGCTGTCACGCTTTGTGCGGTCGGATTTCCGCTATCGTCCGACGGTAGAGTTTGAAACGCGTTGGCCGCTGCTTGCCAGCCAGCTGATATAAGAAAACAGGGCCGCGGTTGGCGGCCCTCATTTATCAGATACCGTATTCTTTACGATAGGCCCGCACGGCGGCCAGATGATCGGCCAGCTCCGGCTTCTCTTCCAGATAGCTAATCAGCTCGTTCAGCGTAATGATAGCAATAACCTTACAGCCATAGTCGCGCTCGACTTCCTGAATAGCGGACTCTTGCCCACGGCCTCGCTCCTGACGATCCAACGAAATCAGCACGCCCGCCAGAGTTGCCTTGTTTGCAGCGATGATCTCCATCGACTCACGAATAGCGGTCCCGGCGGTAATGACATCGTCTACCAGCATAATGCGGCCCTGCAACGGGCTGCCTACCAGCGTACCGCCTTCACCATGATCCTTCGCTTCTTTGCGGTTAAAGCAATAAGGCACATCGCGGTCGTGATGATCGGCCAGCGCAACCGCGGTGGTGGTGGCGATAGGAATACCTTTGTAGGCCGGACCGAATACCAGATCAAAATCGATAGCGGAATCGACCAGCGCCTGTGCATAAAAACGGCCTAACAACGCCAGATCGCGGCCGGTGTTAAACAGGCCCGCGTTAAAGAAATACGGACTTTTACGGCCGGATTTTAACGTGAACTCCCCAAATTTGAGGACCTGCTTGTTAATAGCAAATTCAATAAATTGGCGTTGCCAGGCTTTCATTTTTTCGCTCCTCACGCATAAAAAAGGCGACCCTCTGGTCGCCTGGTAATCAGTCTTGTAGCGCCGCTTTCTGCGCCTGAATCAGAGTATCAATACCGCCGCGCGCCAGCGCCAGCAGCGTCAACAGCTCTTCATGGCTGAACGGCTCGCCTTCTGCGGTACCCTGTACTTCGATCATGCGGCCATCTTCGGTCATTACCACGTTCATGTCGGTTTCAGCGGCGGAATCTTCAACATATTCCAAATCACATAGCGCTTCGCCCTTAACGATACCGACAGAAACGGCAGCGACCATTCCCTTCATGGGGTTGGCTTTAAGCTTGCCGAGTGCAACCAGATGATTGAGCGCATCCGCCAGCGCAACGCAGGCCCCGGTAATCGAAGCGGTACGCGTGCCGCCATCGGCCTGCAGGACATCACAGTCCAGCGTAATAGTGAACTCGCCCAGCGCTTTCAGATCCAGCGCGGCGCGCAGCGAACGGGCAATCAGGCGCTGGATTTCCAGGGTGCGGCCGCCCTGCTTGCCTTTGGCTGCTTCGCGGGCGTTACGGCTATGGGTCGCACGTGGCAACATACCGTACTCTGCTGTTACCCATCCCTGTCCCTGGCCTTTCAGAAAGCGCGGCACGCCTTCTTCAATGGTCGCGGTACAAAGGACTTTCGTTTCACCGAATTCAACCAGAACGGAGCCTTCCGCATGTTTGGTGTAGTGGCGAGTCAGGGTGACGGGACGCACCTCGTGGGCATTACGGCCTGCTGGACGCATGGTTTTTCTCCGGCTTGTAAATCGTGTTTGGCTGCGCATTATACGGATTTCACGTCTGAATGCCTACGGCAGCCTGCCGACAACGCGGTTTTCGCTGGCCGGGCAAGACGTTGAGCGCAGCCGCAATCCTGCTGATTTGTCAGAGTTTGACCAGATGCCTGTTAAGGCAGGGCCAGCGCCGCTATAATCACCTGAACTTATTTTAAAACGGGTACGCATAATGATCCGCAGTATGACCGCCTACGCCCGGCGTGAAACCAAAGGCGAATGGGGCAGCGCAGCCTGGGAGCTTCGTTCCGTCAACCAGCGTTATTTAGAAACCTATATCCGTCTGCCTGAACAGTTTCGTGGTCTGGAGCCAGCGATCCGCGAACGTATTCGTCACCGCCTGACGCGCGGTAAAATCGAATGTAATCTGCGTTTCGACGCGGATGCACGCGCGCAGAGTTCACTGGTGCTAAATGAAAAACTGGCTATTCAGCTGGTTAAAGCCGCGAACTGGGTCAAAATGCAAAGCGATGAGGGCGAAATCAACCCGGTCGATATTTTGCGCTGGCCTGGCGTTATGGCAGCTGAGGAGCAGGATCTGGATGCCATCTCCGCAGAGTTGTTGAGCTCGTTGGACATTGCACTGGACGACTTTATTACCGCCCGTGAAACCGAAGGCGCCGCGTTAAAATCGTTGATTGAACAGCGTCTGGAAGGCGTCAGTACTGAAGTCACTAAAGTACGAGCGCAGATGCCTGACGTGCTGAAATGGCAGCGCGAGCGTCTGGTCACTAAGCTTGAAGAGGCGCAGGTGCAACTGGACAGTAATCGGGTGGAGCAGGAACTGATTATGCTGGCGCAGCGCGTGGACGTGGCGGAAGAGCTGGACCGTCTGGAAGCTCACGTTAAAGAAACCTATAACATTCTGAAGAAGAAGGAAGCGGTGGGCCGCCGTCTCGACTTTATGATGCAGGAATTTAACCGCGAATCAAATACGCTGGCCTCCAAATCAATTAATGCTGAAGTAACAACTTCGGCAATTGAGTTGAAGGTGCTGATTGAGCAGATGCGCGAGCAGATTCAGAATATCGAATAAATTCTTTTAACGTCCACATAAATACACAAGCCCATGTTAAATGGGCTTTTTTATTTGAAAAATAATCTATTAAAAACCTCTCGGATTTATTAAAAACCACTAGCAAAAGGGGGAGTATTTTTGCTTTACCAGCCCGATCTGGCAGTTTATAACAATGTACCCCCCACATTGATTTTCATCAGGACAGATTATGACCTCACTCACTGTCAGGACGGTTCAGACGCTCATCAAAGTAGGAGAACCAGGGAGGTTTGGAGATGGGCGTGGCTTATACCTGAAAGTCCCACAAAAAGGTGCGGCGTACTGAATGCTTCGATACACAATCGACTCTAAGAGACGAGAAATCACCTTAGGTAAGGTATCTGTCCGAGGTACGTAGCATCGCTGAGGATACCCGAAGAAAAGTCGCTACCGGGGATGATCCTATTGCTGAGAGAAAACTCAATCGCCCTAAGCAACTGACCACAGTAGATGGACTGTTTGAAGACTGGCACAAAGACCTGGTCAGGCGTTTGAAGTACCCACAAATCCCGGAGAGGGTATACAGGAAAGATATCGCCCCAACGATTGGTCAACTTTCTTTGACGAAAATAACGCCCATTGATGTTCGGGCTATTTTGCAAAAAATTACAGATAGTGGAAGACCAACTATTTCAAATGATGCCCTGCTCTACATGAAACAGCTCTTCGACCACGGCATTAAACCTGGTCTGCTTCAGAGCAACCCAGCTTCTGCGTTTAAGGTCAATGATGCAGGTGGAATCGAAAAAAGCAGAGAAAGAGCATTGAGTCTGGAAGAAATTGGTCAGGTGTTTAGAGTTTTCAGAGAACACTCTGACAGCTTCTCTCGTGATAACTACCTTGCCTGTGTCCTACTACTACTCCTTGCTGTTCGTAAAAGTGAGCTAACGGAAGCACCCTGGTCAGAATTCAATTTAGACGAGAAAAAATGGTTCCTGCCAAAAGAAAGAAGTAAGTCTGGTATTGGCATAGTCATCCCACTTCCCCCGCTCGCTATCAAGATTCTTGAAGAGCTAAAGGTCAAAGCATGGGATTCGCCTTATGTCTTCCCAAACCGCCGCGTGAGCAAATCTCAGCACATGGGTAAAGACACTCTAAACAGAGCAATTGCCAAGTTGTTTGGAGCTGAACCAGGCAAGAAGAAGCAACCACCTAATGTATTGGGTAATATTGAGTACTTTACCATTCATGATCTGAGAAGAACGAGCCGAAGCTTGCTTGCTTCATTGTCAATTCCGCCTCACGCAGCGGAGAGATGCCTGAATCATAAACTTAAAGGTGTCGAAGGAATTTATGACAGGTATGATTACTTTGATGAAAGGAAAGAAACCTTACAAAGAGTTGCAGAGAAAATAAGTTTTATTATTGTGAGTCAGGTTTAATCAAATTTGTTCGTCAGCGATTGCTTACCTTAACAGGCACAGCGACATAAACCGCATTTGAAGGAAATTCCTGTCTGACTTTTTGAAAAAATGTTAAGAAAAGTTCTGATTGCGTCACAGAGCGATAGTTGTATAGTGGTTGCACATTTGACTGTAAGGGATTTATTTCGAATGAACGCAATCGACAGTAGACTCATAATCTTCTCAACCCAAAAAAAATTCAATGACAGAAATGCCGATGATATGCAAAGCGGCGACATTGACGTTGAAATATTAAAAAAGCATTACCATCTGGGCCAAGTCTCAACTTTTATCGACTGGACAACTTTTGGTCCTTCCTATAAACATCCCTATCTGAGTTCAATACCACCAGCAAACAAAGAAAAAGCCATTTCAATGTTATATGATGAGTTAAGATCGCAGTCGTATGTATTTTCTTTTCAGGGAACCTATCAGGGCCTAATCAAAGATCTCTTCGATCATATGCAACGAAATAATGGAAGAGATTATCAAAATCCAGCAATGAACAATGCATACACAAACTTAATCTTGTCTGATAACTCCCCGAACAGCACCAGAGCCATAATAAAAAGAGGCATCGAGCAGTTTGATTTTAGCAAATCGAAATTGACCAAAGAAAATTTCACCAATGATCTATATAAAAGTCATTTACCCAAATACACAAGATGGAAAGACTGGGTTAATGGAATGGGCATTACCGTTCATGACGTGAACAGTACAGAAATTTCCATTGAAAGCCTCACCCTTGAAGGAAAAAACTATACTGCGGTTATCAAATACAGAGCACAGGATCATTTTGGATTAGGCAGAGAAGATATACTGAAACCTAAATTTAATTCAATTTCCTTTTTCAGGATATGGTTTGTACTTCAGCGTGCAAAGCATTTGGCTCAAAAACCATTTTTCACTAACTTTGAAGCGACTATAACATTGACAGGAGAAACCAATGTTAAAGTATAAAAGGACTGTAGCAACTGTAATTGTTTTGATCATTGCATATTGCATATGGATTGCTGTCAGACCAGCAAAGATAGTCAGAGTCGATAATGGTGCTGTTTTTGTAGAACATTTACCAATGACAACAGAAGGGAAACTAAAATGGTGGTTGAAAAACAAAGAATTATTGCAGGAAAAATTTCACATCGTTAATAAACCGTATAACTTTACGGTTACCATCATGAACTTTGATGGTTATGAAGAATTACCTAAAGGAACAATGGATGGTTCTATAGATGATTATACCTGCTTTGATGATACTAATGGAAAACATGAAAACTGTGTGTATAACAATATAGCGATAATTGTTAGAGGCAACCTTAATGGAAGGCAGTTCATAAATATTGACGGTAAAACATATATCCAGAAAGATGATGAAAAAGTTGAATTAGAATGAAAATCAATTTCTATATCTCACTATAGATTTAAGATGAAATAGTGAGAGCATAGAATATTTCGAAGCATAGCCAAAGAAGGATTATTGGTTTAGCGGTGATGCCTAAGTATTTAATTTTTAAAAAGCAACCTATTTGACTATAAAAGAATAATTATGGATTAATGCGAAGGCCGGACTCGAACATCGCAATTATCTTTATAATTTAAAATGAGTAATATAGAGCACAATATCAATGATACCATCAGTCCCGATTGGTGATAATCGAACATTAATATTTTAGAATTTATCCTTATATGAAAGATGAAGCAGATTTCAATCTAATCCTGTAAAGCCCGCCTGGTGGCGGGCTTTTTCTGCAAATCGCCAAATCGGGAAAGACTTT
Organism: Erwinia sp.; assembly: GCF_031978025.1. Taxonomy (NCBI): domain Bacteria; kingdom Pseudomonadati; phylum Pseudomonadota; class Gammaproteobacteria; order Enterobacterales; family Erwiniaceae; genus Erwinia; species Erwinia sp. Next base: position 8,460 of record NZ_DALZCD010000060.1, on the reverse strand, counting down.
AATTACCGGCTCCTTGCTGATGTTTTCCTGAGAAAAGCCCTTGGGCCAACTAATAAGATTTCATCTCCCGCGTTCTCTCTTCAATGACTGATAGTCATAAATATTTCTATCACTATCCGATTTTTTCCTGTCCACATACTCAGTGATTACCGCCTATAAGAAAGCAATATCATGTCAGCTCTCTGGCCGTCACCCTTATTTAAGCCCGGCAATGGATGCACGATGACGGCATCAGCGATATATTGTAGCGGCTTGCCTGAAGTAGAGTTGCGTTCCCGTATCGGCTGATACCTGCCGGCAAGATTTATGTTTTCAGGCTAATTCCGTCTGCCTTGCAGGAACGTTTCAAACCCAGCCTTTGTCAGAGCCCGCACGGAGCAGTTAGCAGATGAGCGGACAGACTTGTACCTGGATGCTGATGGATGTACGTCGACCGGAAAGCTTCATCGTCAAAGACAGGTAGGTTTTCTGGCATCCCCAGGTTAAAATCTCCCTTCTTTTTTTACGGATTATTTTAAGGTCTTTTATGCAAACTCTTCCTCCCTGTCCTGAATGCCATTCTGAATACAGCTGGCAGGATGGCGCGCTGTTTAACTGTCCAGAATGTGGCCATGTATGGTCCGCCGGGGCAGAAGAGGCAGAGGCGCTGATAGTTAAAGATGCCAACGGCAATTTATTGGCTGATGGCGACAGCGTAACGGTTATCAAAGATCTCAAGGTCAAAGGTAGCTCCACGCCGCTTAAAATAGGCACACGCGTGAAAAGCATTCGCCTCGTGGAAGGCGATCATAATATCGACTGCAAAATTGACGGCTTTGGCCCAATGAAGCTGAAATCCGAATTCGTAAAGAAAAACTGATCGGGTTAGCGACCTGCATGTAAAGCAGCGTACAGGCTGCGCGCGCTTCAGTTAAAAGCCGCAGCCTGCTCAACCGTGATAAGCGCCAGCTTCTCAGCCTGCATGGCGATGGAGCGTGGCGAGCGCTCACAAAGTATGGCAAGCTCATTAACAGAATATCCTTGCCGGAAAAGAACAATCAGTTCCTGTTTCTGCTCTTCAGACCACGCCAGATAAGCATTAGCCGGCCGTCCTTCCGCGCGGTTCTTCTCCCGGCGCTCTTCTGCCGTAAGCTTCACTTTTTGCTTCCGCTTTATCGTACTGAAATTCACGTTCCTGAACTCCTCCGCCAGCGCAAACAACAGCCTTATGGCATCGGGTGTATGCACAACAGAAGCTGGCGATAACGTTGCGCCGGTTTCAGGATGAATGCCTTTTGCCAACAGTCGGAAAATCTCGTCTGCCATCATTTTTCTCGTCCTTGTGGTCGCTGGCGCGGCTTCAGCAACACGCCGAAACGGTCTTTAATCAGGCCGTCCTGGATAACTGAGTTCGCTCCTGAAGCCAATTTTAAAAAAGTTATACAAAATAATAAGGTGCCTTAGAGATCTGCCCGGTTATTTTATTCTCAGATTAGGTAAACTCATTTACTTAACGGCTTTTCAAAAAATTCCAGTCGCCAACCTGTCTGAGATCCTGCAGGCTTGCCGCCGATTGCTCAGGAGCGGGTTATGTTACTTACTGTTTTTTATCTGATTGGGATCACCGCAGAAGCCATGACCGGCGCGCTGGCGGCAGGCCGTCGTAAAATGGATATGTTCGGCGTCATTATTATCGCTTCCGTTACCGCTATTGGCGGCGGCTCCGTGCGTGACATGCTGCTTGGCCATTATCCGCTTGGGTGGGTTAAACACCCTGAGTACATTGTTATCGTCGCGGCTGCTGCCGTTGTTACTACGCAGCTTGCCCCGCTGATGCCGCACCTGCGTAAGGTATTTTTGGTGCTGGACGCACTGGGCCTGGCCGTCTTCTCTATTATCGGTACTAAAGTCGCGCTGGATATGGGTCACGCATCGATTATTGCCGCCATCAGCGCGGTGATTACCGGCGTTTTCGGCGGCGTGCTGCGGGATATGTTCTGCAACCGCATTCCGCTGGTGTTCCAGAAGGAGCTGTACGCCGGGATCGCCTTTGCTTCCGGCTGGCTCTATATCCTGCTGCTGAAAATGCCTGTTTCCGACGAGTTGGCCATCATCATTACTCTCCTGTTCGGGTTTCTGGCACGCCTGCTGGCACTGCGCTTTCGGCTGGGGTTGCCGGTATTCAATTACCCTCATGCCGATCACTAAACAGTTCATCACTTTGCCTCGTCTAAATACGTAATCAGCTGCCTCACCTGCGGATCGTGCAGAAAATGCATAACCTGGCTGGCCAGCGTTTTACCCATACCGGGCAACTGTTGCCAGGCAGCATCCTGCCGCGCCAACAGCGTTGACCAGTCATTATCTACCATAGCATTAAGCGCGCGCTGTGGGAGAGGTACACCCAGCGCTTTGACCCAGCGCCTGAAGGGCTGTTGTCGGCTTAGCGAAAATTGATGGTAAAGCCAATCCGCCCGGGCCGGTGTGATATCGGGAGTTTGCCGCAGCTCGTCCTGCGTCAGTGCAAGCCAGGAAAAGAGGTGAGTCAGTCGACCGGCCTGCATCAGGCGCTGCCAGCTGCTACGGCTAACACCCGTCATTGCCAGTGCCTCTTTGCCGCTTGCCCAAACCAGACGGGCCAGAAACTGTTCCCGACAGGCGGGCGTATAGGTAAAACAGCTCAAGGGATGGAAAGCACCGGCATCCGGCACGGGCGGGCTGACTCGCTTTTGTACGCGCCAGATAACGTCATCAAGCCTCGGTATGCCCTGCCCGGCCAGGCTGACCATAACCTGGTCGCCGGGAAGAACATCCAACGCCTGCCAACGTCTGAGCGAACCAATATTGACCCGGCTGACTTTCTTATCATCCAGCTGTAAAGGCAGGAGATTTAAGACCGCGCCTGTTTTCCCCGTACGCCCCACCGGAAAATCGATTGAGCGCACCTCTGCACTCACTTTTAGCGGCGTATATTTCCAGGCGGCTGACCAGGTGTTATCGCCAGGTAGCCAGTAAGCGCCTTTTACTGGCGTACCGTGAATGACCACGCCATCCGTAACAAAGGGTAAAGGCTGGTGAAACCAACGTTCACGCCAGTTGGCGACGTCATCCGCATTGGCAACCGGCTTGCTCCACGCCTTCATTATATTGAAACCCGCTTTGCTCAACTGCTCTAAGCGCAGCGGCATCGCCTCCGGACCATCCGGCCAGGCCCAGATAAATATCCCCAGCTGCTCTACCAGCGGCGACAGATCGTGACGCCGCATGGCACCCGCCACGATGGCGCGGGCATTGGCGCCGCCCTGGCTGGCCTGCTGATGATCGGTCATCCTGAGATAAAGCTCGCCCTGCAGCACCAGCGGATCGTAATCCAGCGTAACCTGCTGCGGAATAGCGGGGATATGGCGTGCCCTCTCCGTCCAGTCTTCTCCCCGCAGCCCGTCGCCCCGGCTGATAACCCGCGCGAGTTTCCCGTGCTGGTAATAGAGCGTGACGGCAACACCATCCAGCTTCGGCTGTACCCACAACGGTTGTTTGCCCGTCATCCAGCGCGCCACCGCCTGCCTGTCAGACAGCTTTTTGACGCCAACATGCGGCACCGGATGTCTTACCTTACCGTTTTTCGCAAGCGTTGGTGAATGCGGCTTGCTTTCTGGCCGGAAGCAGCGCTGCCAGTCGCGATACGTTTTTTCTAAAGCATCATAACGTTCATCCGGTACCAGGCTTATCCCCTGCTCGTAGTAAGCGCGGTCCCACGCGCTGAGCTGTTTTGCCAGCGCCATCATCTCTGTCTCTACCCGGCCAGGCGCCCAGACGGGGCAAAGCGCTTGCGCAACGGCGCATCCTCCCAGGCTGAACATCATCACTATGCTTCGCATTTTCACACTCCCTCGTTGCTCTGCTGTCAGTAAACCGACAAAGGCCGGCCATGGCGATAGCGAAAGCTTGCCTATGGAAAACGTGTCGTAGCGTTTTTTTGCCTAACATGAAACGTGTCATCAGTACCGCGAGGCATCTTCCATTTTTTGAGAAAAAATAGCGCTGAACAGCCGAAACGCTGCATCCTGCCTTCCACCCGTGTATACTGTGCAGGAAGTAAACTCCGACTGGCATATCAAGAAATCATCATGGCTCAAGGCACACTTTTTATTGTTTCAGCACCAAGCGGCGCGGGTAAATCCAGCCTGATTACCGCGCTGTTAAAGACGCAACCGCTGTATGACACTCAGGTGTCGATTTCCCATACCACCAGGGGCGTGCGTCCGGGTGAAAACCATGGTGAACACTATTATTTTGTAAACCATGACGAATTTCGTCGTATGATCGAAGAAGATGCCTTTCTGGAGCACGCCGAAGTGTTCGGCAACTATTACGGCACGTCACGCAGGACGATCGAGCAGGTGCTCTCGACTGGCGTGGATGTCTTTTTAGATATCGACTGGCAGGGTGCGCAGCAAATCCGTCAGAAAATGCCGCAAGCGCGCAGCATTTTTGTGTTACCACCGTCAAAGGACGAGCTGGATCGCCGCCTGCGTGGCCGCGGACAGGATAGCGAAGAGGTCATTACCCGACGTATGGCACAGGCCGTCGCGGAAATGAGCCACTACGCGGAATATGACTACCTTATTGTGAATGATGATTTCGACCTGGCGCTGTCCGATCTGAAAACCATTATTCGCGCCGAGCGTCTGCGAATGGGCCGTCAAAAATCCCGTCATGATGCTTTAATCAGCAAACTGTTGGCAGACTGAGGACAACTCAGTATGATGCCCAGTCATTTCGTCAACCGTGGAGTATCACACTTATGGCACGCGTAACCGTACAGGACGCAGTAGAAAAAATTGGTAACCGTTTTGACCTGGTTCTGGTCGCCGCTCGTCGCGCACGCCAGATGCAGGTTGGCGGTAAAGATCCTCTGGTTCCGGAAGAAAACGACAAGTCTACCGTTATCGCGCTGCGCGAGATCGAAGAAGGTCTGATCACCAACCAGATTCTGGATGTCCGTGATCGTCAGGAACAGCAGGATCAGGAAGCAGCAGAACTGCAGGCTGTTACCGCTATTGCTGAAGGTCGTCGTTAATCATCAGCCGGAAGGCTCGCCCTTGTATCTGTTTGAAAGTCTCAATCAACTGATTGAAAAATACTTGCCTGAGGACCAGATAAAGCGCCTCAAGCAAGCTTACCTTGTCGCACGTGATGCTCACGAGGGACAGACTCGCTCCAGCGGTGAGCCTTATATTACCCATCCGGTTGCTGTCGCCTGTATTCTGGCGGAAATGAAGCTCGACCATGAAACGCTCATGGCCGCGCTTCTGCACGATGTTATTGAGGATACCCCCGCAACCTATCAGGATATGGAACAGCTGTTCGGTAAGAACGTTGCTGAACTGGTAGAAGGGGTCTCCAAGCTCGACAAGCTGAAATTCCGCGACAAGAAAGAGGCGCAGGCCGAAAACTTTCGCAAAATGATCATGGCGATGGTGCAGGATATCCGCGTCATTCTGATCAAGCTGGCTGACCGCACGCACAATATGCGTACGCTGGGCTCGCTGCGGCCAGATAAACGCCGCCGTATCGCGCTGGAAACGCTAGAGATTTACAGCCCGCTCGCGCATCGCCTGGGTATTCACCATCTGAAAACCGAGCTGGAAGAGCTGGGTTTCGAGGCGCTCTATCCTAACCGCTACCGCGTGATCAAAGAGGTAGTGAAAGCGGCACGCGGCAACCGTAAAGAGATGATCCAAAAAATCCTTGCGGAAATTGACGGCCGTCTGCAGGAAGCCGGTATTCCATGTCGCGTCAGCGGCAGGGAAAAACACCTCTATTCTATCTATTGCAAAATGCACCTGAAAGAGCAGCGTTTCCATTCCATTATGGATATTTACGCCTTCAGGGTCATCGTCCACGATGTGGATACCTGTTACCGGGTGCTGGGCCAGATGCACAGTCTTTATAAGCCTCGTCCGGGCCGGGTAAAAGATTATATCGCTATCCCCAAGGCCAACGGCTATCAGTCGCTACATACCTCGATGATCGGTCCGCATGGCGTGCCGGTTGAGGTGCAGATCCGTACGGAAGATATGGATCAGATGGCAGAGATGGGTGTCGCGGCGCACTGGGCTTATAAAGAACAGGGCGAAAGCAGCACTACGGCACAAATCCGCGCCCAGCGCTGGCTGCAAAGCCTGCTGGAATTGCAACAAAGTGCGGGCAGCTCCTTTGAATTTATCGAAAGCGTAAAATCGGATCTTTTCCCCGATGAGATTTACGTTTTCACGCCTGAAGGCCGCATAGTTGAACTGCCTGCGGGCGCGACGCCGGTCGATTTTGCCTATGCTGTGCATACCGATATTGGTCATGCCTGTGTAGGCGCGCGTGTCGATCGCCAACCCTACCCGCTTTCTCAGCCACTGACCAGCGGGCAGACCGTTGAGATCATTACAGCACCGGGCGCACGGCCTAATGCCGCCTGGCTGAACTTTGTGGTCAGCTCCAAAGCACGAGCCAAAATTCGCCAGCTGTTGAAAAACCTCAAGCGCGACGATTCCGTCAGCCTGGGTCGACGTCTGCTGAATCATGCGCTGGGGGGCAGCCGGAAGCTGGCCGAGATTTCGCCGGAAAGCATTCAACACGAGCTGGAACGCATGAAGCTGGCTACGCTGGACGATCTGCTGGCAGAGATTGGCCTGGGTAACGCCATGAGCGTGGTGGTGGCAAAAAACCTGCAGCAGAGCGACCAGCCTGCGCCGGTTGTCTCCGGCACGCCGTCGCGTGGCAAGCTGCCTATCAAAGGTGCCGATGGCGTCCTGATTACGTTTGCCAAGTGCTGCCGTCCTATTCCCGGCGATCCTATCGTCGCGCATGTCAGCCCTGGCAAAGGCCTGGTGGTACACCATGAATCCTGCCGGAACATCCGAGGCTACCAAAAAGAGCCGGAGAAATTTATGGCGGTGGAATGGGATAAGGTGACCGAGCAGGAGTTCGTAGCGGAGATCAAGGTGGATATGTTTAACCATCAGGGCGCGCTGGCAAACCTGACGGCCGCCATTAATACCGCCGGATCAAATATTCAGAGCCTGAACACGGAAGAGAAAGATGGCCGGGTTTATAGCGCCTTTATCCGTCTGACGGCACGCGATCGCGTTCATCTGGCAAACATTATGCGCAAAATCCGCGTAATGCCTGACGTGATTAAAGTTCACCGCAACAGAAACTAGCGCATGAATGCTCAACGTTTTGCCCGTATTCGTGAAATGCTGGCCGCCCGCCAGCATGATTTGACCGTCTGTATGGAACTGGTGCACAAACCGCATAACGTCTCTGCGGTTATACGCACGGCGGATGCGGTTGGCGTGCACGAAGTCCATGCGATCTGGCCGGGCAGCCGGATGCGTACGATGGCTTCTGCCGCTGCCGGGAGCAATAGCTGGGTGCAGGTAAAAACGCATCCGACTATAGCCGAGGCGGTTACGCATCTTAAGGGCCAGGGGATGCAGATCCTGGCTACGCACCTCTCTGATAAAGCGGTAGATTTCCGCGAGATCGATTACACCCGCCCGACCTGTATATTAATGGGTCAGGAAAAAACCGGTATTACCCAACAGGCGCTTGAACTGGCCGACCAGGAGATCGTTATTCCTATGGTAGGCATGGTGCAATCGCTGAACGTTTCCGTGGCTTCGGCGCTCATCCTCTATGAAGCGCAGCGCCAGCGCCAGAACGCTGGCATGTATCAGCGTCAGGAGAGCCTGCTTGATTGGCACGACCAGCAGCGTCTGCTTTTCGAGGGCGGCTATCCCGTTCTGGCCCGGGTTGCCAAACATAAAGGCTTACCTTATCCGCTCATTAGCGAGACGGGCGAGGTAATCGCCGATCCGGACTGGTGGGCCACCATGCAGGCATCGGTACGCAAAAAATGACGGGCCGCCTGATGGATGCCATTCCGCTCAGCATGCTTGCCGGCGTTGGCGCAAGCCAGGCTGGCAAGCTGGCAAAACTCGGGCTGACCACCGTACAGGATCTGCTGCTTCATCTGCCCCTTCGCTACGAAGATCGCACTCAGCTTTACGCCATTAACGACCTTCTGCCCAATATTTACGCCACCGTAGAAGGCGAAGTGCTGCAAAGCGATATCTCTTTTGGCCGCCGCCGAATGCTGACCTGCCAAATCAGCGACGGCACCGGCATCCTGACGCTACGCTTTTTCAATTTTAACGCCGGAATGAAAAACAGCCTGGCGCCTGGCCGACGCGTCACGGCTTATGGTGAAATTAAGCGTGGCCAGCGTGGGGCCGAAATCATTCATCCTGAGTATCGCGTTCAGGGCGATAACAGCGTAGTAGAGTTACAGGAAACGCTGACGCCGGTTTACTCCACGACGGAAGGAGTGCGCCAGGCAACGCTGCGTAATTTGACCGATCAAGCGCTAAAGCTGCAGGATACCTGCCCTATTGTCGAACTTCTGCCGCCGGAACTGAGTCA
>NZ_DALZCD010000059.1:6096-18714 GCF_031978025.1 Erwinia sp. | reverse complement strand
AACCAAAGGGTTAAACGACTGGAACCTGAATTATTATATCGATCAGGTGTTGGATTTTAATCTGGGCGGTTTATTTATCTGGAAGTATGAAGAGTTAACCAGTGAGCATCTCAATCTTATTAAAAAACGGCTTTGGAAATAATATCCATAATGTTCTTATAAAAGATTACATTACGGGGATTATTTGAAGCAGTAAACATCGGTGGCCGGATAACGGTCACCGTAGTTGGGCGATTATTATTCGCTGTAGGTAGCCGGTATTATGCAGGAGAGTCAATCAGTGATTTCTTACCCGTTTAAACAGCCTGCTCACTAACATGGTGCTATAAGAGAGTAACGTCCGTCGGCGCTTTTCTGTTACACTCTGCCGCAATTCCCCCTCCGGTTTTAGAGAGTAATTTGTGAGCGCTTTTTCAACCCTGACTTCCCTGCCAGCCAGCCAGATCGCCAATCTGAACGAGCTGGGCTATCATACCATGACGCCTGTTCAGGCCGCGTCGCTTCCGGCGATCCTGGACGGTCGCGACGTCCGTGCGCAGGCGAAAACGGGCAGCGGTAAAACGGCTGCTTTCGGCCTTGGCGTAATGCAGCGTATTGACGCCACGCAGTTTGTTACCCAGTCACTGGTACTTTGCCCAACGCGCGAGCTGGCCGATCAGGTCACTAAAGAGCTGCGGCGCCTGGCGCGCTTTACCGCCAATATTAAAATCCTGACCCTGTGTGGTGGCCAGCCTATGGGCGCCCAGCGCGATTCGCTGGTACACGCGCCGCATATCGTTGTCGGCACCCCGGGCCGTATTCTTGACCATCTGAAACGTGAAACGTTGCAGCTCGGCCAGCTGAGCACGCTGGTGCTGGATGAAGCAGACCGCATGTTAGAGATGGGTTTCCGCGATGATATCGATGCCATTATCAGCTATACGCCACCAGCACGTCAGACGCTGCTTTTTTCGGCGACCTGGCCGCAGGATATCGCCAAAATCAGTCAACGTGTTCAGCGCGATCCGCTCAGTGTGGAAACGGATGTGGTCAGCGATTTGCCTGCGGTTGAGCAAACTTTCTATGAAGCCGGCACGCGCGAAAAACTGCCTGCATTAATCGGTCTGCTAAGCGACAAGCAGCCTGCTTCGTGCGTGGTATTTTGCAATACCCGGCGCGAATGCGACGATATTGCTGCTGCGCTGGAAGGGCAACAAATTAGCGCGCTGGCGCTGCATGGCGATCTTGAACAGCGCGATCGGGACCAGGTACTGATCCGTTTCGCTAACGGCAGCTGTCGCGTGCTGGTGGCAACGGACGTCGCCGCCCGAGGACTGGATATTAAAGCACTGGCGATGGTGGTGAACTATCAACTGTCTTACGATCCGGAAGTGCATGTACACCGCATTGGCCGTACGGCCCGTGCAGGTGCGGAAGGTGTGGCAATCAGCCTGGTTGCACCAGACGAGATGATCCGTGCCCATGCGTTGGAAGACTTTTTGCAGCAGAAGCTGAACTGGCGAAATGTTTCAGAGTTGAAAAGCGTGGCACCGCGGCCGCTGCCGGCGGAAATGGCAACCCTCAGTCTGGACGGCGGCCGTAAGGCAAAAATTCGTCCTGGCGATATTCTGGGGGCATTGACCGGTGAGGCGGGATTGAGCGGCGACGCTATCGGCAAAATTGATATCGGCCCGACGCAGGCTTATGTCGCCATTCGTCAGCACAGCGCACGTCAGGTAATGAAGCAGCTGCAGCAGGTGAAAATCAAAGGGAAAACCTGTCGTGCCCGCCTGCTGAAATAGCAGGGCGGGCAGTCTCGCGAACACCCTGCCATAACAGGGTGTTATGGCTTCAGAATTTCATCACTTCCGGTGGCTGAGCCAGCAGTGGTTCGGCATCGGCCATCAGGGTTTTAAAGTGGGTCTGATTGCCATGCGTGTCTACGGCCTGAGCATCCTGCCAGGTTTCGTGAAAAAGAAACACGTTACCGTCTTCTACGCTGCGGTACAGGTCGTAATGAAGACAGCCTTCTTCCGCACGCGCCGGCTTAACGCCTGCATTAAGCACTTTTTTCAGTTCGTCTGCTTTACCTGCACGGGCGGTGAATTTCGCTACGATACGCACATGTTTGTCGCTCATTGTATTCTCCTTAGATAAAACCGGGTGTAAGGCCGTTTTCGTTCAACAGGTTTCACTGTCGAAGAGAAAATCCTATCATGCCATAAATTGCTTAGTCCTTCAGGCCGTTACGCTATTTATTCAGCGGTGCTTATGACTGAACGCACATAATGCCAACAGCAAAAAAGGCGGGCAGGTGACAACGTCACGTTATTATAACCCTGTCAGCAGGCATTGCCGACTTATAAGTGACGTTGTCACTTGCGAGGGCTGCATAAGTAAAATAAGAAAGTCGGCTATTGCCATTCATTAATTTTAATTTCGTAAATATTCGTGACTCCACTCGACCCTGACAAAATACTGACATATGCTGACCCACGCCCAAATCCCTCTTCCCGGAGTTTTTTCATGAAAGCAGCGATATTTCTGCTTGCTGGTTGCGTCCTGCTTACCGGCTGTAGCCACGATAATGAACCGCCGCAGCAGGCTACCAGTGCCCATGTACCGACTAAAGTGGTGATGTCGGATCTGGCTGCCAGCGCCTGTTCAAACGCCGGAGGCACGCTGGCGCTTTCACGCCAGCTGGATGGTAGCGCCGTAGGAATGTGCCAGCTGGCTAACGGTCGTCGCTGCGGGGAGAATGCGTTAGCCAACGGCAGCTGTATTCGCTAAAAGGCTGTCACCCTGTCAGGTTGTTATCGCAAGGGTCGCCTTTTTCCAACTGTTGTAGATTCTGCAGCGTGGTTTCAGCAATACTGGTCAGCGCCTCTGCCGTCAGGAAAGCCTGGTGGCCGGTAAAAAGCACGTTATGACAGGCGGACAGGCGACGGAAAATATCATCCTGAATGACGTCGTTGGATTTATCCTCAAAAAAGAGATCGCGCTCGTTTTCATACACGTCCATGCCCAACGAGCCGATTTTCTGCATTTTTAGCGCGTCAATCGCAGCCTGTGAATCGATCAGGCCGCCCCGGCTGGTATTAATAATCATCACGCCGTCCTTCATCTGCTGGAAAGCCGCCATATTCAACAGGTGATTGTTCTCGGGCGTTAACGGACAGTGCAGTGAAATGACATCCGACTCCCTGAACAGCGTTTTGATATCAACATAACTGGCGCCCAGTTCCAGCGCCTGCGGGTTAGGATAAGGATCGAAGGCCAGGAGTCGCATCCCGAACCCTTTCAGAATACGCAGCGTGGCGATGCCGATTTTGCCCGTGCCGATGATACCGGCGGTACGACCGTGCATGTTAAAGCCGATCAGCCCCTCCAGGGAAAAGTTTGCGTCGCGGGTGCGCTGATAGGCGCGGTGAATACGGCGGTTCAGCGTCATCATCATGCCAACCGTGTGTTCTGCCACGGCTTCAGGCGAGTAGGCCGGCACGCGGACCACTTTTAACCCTAACGCTTTCGCCGCATCCAGATCGACATTATTGAACCCGGCGCAGCGCAGCGCGATATATTTAATACCCAGCGCCGCCAGCTCTTCCAGCACCTCGCGGCCCCCATCGTCGTTAACGAAAATGCAGACGCCGTCACAGCCTGCCGCCGTCTTCGCGGTGCGCGGTGAGAGCAAAAAATCAAAATATTCCAGCTCAAATCCATAGCTTTCGTTAACCTGATCAAGGTATTTCCGGTCGTACTGTTTGGTACTGTATACCGCAAGTTTCATGGCTGTTCTCCTGTATCCTTCAGATAGCGTTGCCTTAACAATACTTCGCATCGGGCCGCGAGTCAGCCAATGCCGGGCAATATTTGTTGGGTCGGGTAATAATTACCGCCTAAAATCTTCTCGCGGCGCGCAGGACGTGCCATGATTTACGCCTTAACGTAAGGAATGGATGACGTATGACCCGGGGCTGGAAGCTTTTTATTATCGCCATTGCGGCCGCTGCGGTCTTAGCCGGAACCGTCCTGATCACGCTAAGCTGGTGGCTGCCGAGGCTGGCGGGATTCTGGCTACCCGCCGCCACGACGGTCAGGCTGGATGGCAATCCTCGCTGGCGTTCAGGGGCCGTGTGGATACCCGGTATCCGTTACCGCACTGGGGACTGCGAGCTGGCCCGGGCGAGCGGCGTGACGCTGGGACGGCGGCAGGGTCGCTGGTTGCTGGGTGCGTCCCGGTTGGAAGTAAACAGCGTTTGTTTCAGCCAGCTGTCAGAAAGCCGCGACCAGCCTACCGCGCCGCGTTCGCTGGCGGAGTGGCAGTCAATGCTGCCAAAGGCAGATGTCATTCTTTCGCGCGTCAGCGTGCTTCCCTGGCAGAACTGGGCCGGCTCGTTAAGGCTCAGTCTCGATCCGCACCAGCAACGTCTCAGCTGGCAGGGCGAAAACCTTTCTTTAAGGGCTTTGTTAACAGGTCAGCAAATGGATGTACAGTCGCTGACGCTTGACGTACCCGGTATGACCGGGCCTGTTAGCGTAACAGGTTTGCTGACGCTGCCAACCATTCCTGACCATCTGCCGGACAGTGGCGAACTGGCGGCCACGCTGGAAACGGCAAGCGTTCCGCAGCCGCTGCGGGCCAGTCTTAACTGGCAGCAGAACAGCGGCACGCTGACCCTCAGGACGCCGGACGAGCAAGAGCCGCTACTGATGCTGCCCTGGCAGGTTTCCGCCCAGCAAATTGCGGTCAGCCAGGGGCATTGGCGCTGGCCCTGGGCCGCACAGCCGGTATCGGGCGGCATAGCCATGACGTTTAATCACTGGCAGCACGGCCTGTCAGAGATGGAGATGACGGGGCGCCTTAACGTTCTGACCCAGGGGCGCGGCGGCAAAGGCAACGTTGTGCTGTCGGTGGGGCCTGGTCGTCTTGACTGGACGCAGAGCCAGCTGCCGTTTCGCCTGACGGGCGAAAGCAAGCTGGCACAGCTGCTTTTTTTCGCGAGTATTCCCGGCACGTTACAAGGCCCGCTGCTTGATCCCGTATTGCATCTTCACCCCGGTGCGCTGCTGAGAATGCGCGGGCGCCTGCTCTCCACGCTGAAAGTAGATGAAGCACGCTGGCCGCTTTCCGGCGTGACGGTATCTTCCGCAGGCATCGACGGAAGGCTGCAGGCTATTCTTACCGCGCACGATGCCCAGCTGGGGCGGTTTCGTCTTCATCTGGACGGTCGTGCCACGGCATTCTGGCCGGATAAAGGCCGTTGGCTCTGGGGCTATTGGGGCGATGGATTCATGGCACCCCTGGCCGCGAAATGGGATGTGAAAGGACGGGGAAACTGGCAAGACCGGCAAATTGAACTCAACTCTTTATCCACCGGATTCGATCGAATCCGTTACGGCGGGGTAACCATGATCGCGCCGAGGTTAACGCTGGCGGAGCCGGTTCGCTGGCGGCGCGATGAGACAGACCCTGCTTTTAGCGGACGTTTTCGGCTCAACGCACAGCACACTCGCTTCGCCAGCGGTGGCTATCTGCCACCTGCAGCGCTATTACTCGGCATCAAAGGTAGCGATCCCACGCATTTTCTCTATAAGGGAAGCCTGACGGCCGACCCGGTAGGGCCGGTACGCGTGCAGGGACGGTGGGACGGCGAGCGGCTGCGCGGCCAGGCCTGGTGGCCACAGCAGTCGCTAAAGGTTTTCCAGTCGCTGTTAAGCGATGAGCTAAAAATGACTATTCGTGACGGCACGCTGAAAGCTCAGGTGGCTTTTTCAGCCGCTGCGGATCAGGGCTTTACCGCTGGCGGCCATTGGGTGGTCAGCGACGGCAGCGTGCGTACGCCGGATAACGAGTTTACGGGCGTCGATTTTTCTTTACCCTTCAGGCTGCAGACGGGCCAGTGGTACTTTGGCGCGAAGGGGCCGGTTTCGCTGCGCATTAAAAAGATCGACAATCAGTTTGCGCTGCAAAATATCCGCGCCGATCTTCAGGGATGGTACCCCTGGAGCGAAGCCCGGCCGCTGCGTTTAAGCAACGTCGGGGTGGACGTGTTGGGCGGCGGACTAAGTTTGCTAAGTCTTCAGCTACCGCAAACCGAGGCGGCCACGCTGCGGCTGAACCATATCAGCATGAGCGAGCTGGTCACGGCTATCCAGCCGAAAAAAATCGCCATGTCCGGCCACGTTAATGGCGCGCTTCCGCTGTGGCTGGACAACGGTGCCTGGCTGGTAAAAAAGGGCTGGATAACCAACAGCGGCCCGCTGACGCTGCGGCTGGATAAAGAGTTTGCCGACGCCCTGGCGGCCGGTAATATTGCGGCAGGCGCGGCAACAGACTGGCTGCGTTACATGGAAATTTCTCGTAGCCAGGCCACGCTGGATATTGATAATAAAGGCAACATGCACCTGGCCGCACAGGTTAACGGCACCAGCCGCTTCAGCAATAAAAATCAGCATGTCTCGCTGCACTACACGCAGCAGGAGAATATTTTTCAGCTCTGGCGCAGCCTGCGTTTTGGTGACAATTTGCAATCCTGGACAGAGCAGCACGCCGCGCTGCCAGCACAAGGAAAAACGGAATGAAAACAGTTTTGCCGCTCTTAGCCAGTATGCTGCTCAGCGGCTGCGTCCCGCGTATTGAGGTCGCTGCGCCAAAAGAGCCGATCACTATCAATATGAATGTAAAAATTGAGCATGAAATTGTGATTAAGGCCGATAAAAACGTCCAGACGCTGCTGAAAAACGGCGAGGATGCGCCGCTGAGGCAATAAAAAAGCAGCCGGATGGCTGCTTTTTCAGAGGCAAGGGGCGTGCAGAATCAGGCGTTAACCAGCTGGTTCAGCGTGGCTTTAGCCTCTTCGCTGGCTTTGGTTGCTGCTTCCGGGCCGTAAGCCATGCCTTCCGCATAAACGAACTGCACGTCGTTCAGACCCAGGAAGCCCAGGAACAGCTTCAGGTAAGGAGTCTGCAGGTCGGCCGGCGTATCTTTATGGATGCCGCCACGGCTGGTGATCACAATCACTTTTTTCCCGACGATCAGACCTTCCGGACCTTTCTCGGTGTAGCGGAAAGTCACCCCAGCACGGGCAATCAGGTCAAAGTAATTTTTTAATTGCGTCGGGATATTGAAATTGTACATTGGCGCCGTCATCACCACGGTGTCCACCGACTGAATTTCAGCAATCAGCTCGTCGGAAAGCGCCAGCGCTTCCTGTTGGCGTGGCGACAGAGCAGCGTCGGAAGGGCGCAGCGCGCCGACCAGTTCGCCGTCCAGTACCGGAATCGGATTAGCAGCCAGATCGCGGATCACGATCTCGTCGCCGCTGTGCGCCGCTTTCCACTCTTCAACAAAGTGATCGGCCAGCTGGTTGGACTGTGAGTAGCCTGCGAGAATGCTCGATTTCAGTACTAAAACTTTGCTCATAGTGAATTTCCTGTGTTATGCGGAGAAGCGTTCGCTCAATGACTTACACTCTATGGGCAAAACCGCTTCAGGGATAGTGCAATATTCTGAAGCCCGTGTTCGAATTTACTGAACAAGGTTATTGTGCTACGGCCTAAGCTAAGTGATTGTCTGTGCTACACTACGCAAAATTTTTCACCCATACTTTATTGTTTGCCAGTCTGCTGGCGATTAGCGAGCTTTTTTATGTCTGATACTCCCCGTTCGCCTTTGACGACGCTGGCGTCGCGCCTGGACGCGCTGATGCTCAGAGATCGTCAGCGGCTGCAAAAGCGCCTGCATGGCGCAAAAAAAGTCAAGAATCCCGCGGCTCAACAGGCGATAGCCGACGAGTTGAGCGGCGAAATTGCCACAGCGGAACAGCGTGTGGCGCTGCGTAAAGCCGCCACGCCGACAATTCGTTATCCGGAAAATTTGCCTGTCAGTCAGAAAAAACAGGAAATTGCGGAAGCCATTCGCGATCATCAGGTCGTGATTGTGGCGGGCGAGACCGGCTCGGGAAAAACCACCCAGTTGCCGAAAATCTGCATGGAGCTGGGCCGGGGCATCACGGGGCTGATTGGTCATACCCAGCCGCGTCGCCTGGCCGCAAGAACCGTGGCTGACCGCATCGCAGCCGAGCTGGAAACGACGCTCGGTGGCTGTGTGGGCTACAAGGTGCGCTTCAACGACCAGGTTAGTGAAACCACACAGGTCAAGCTGATGACCGACGGCATCCTGCTGGCGGAAATTCAGCAGGATCGCCTGTTGATGCAGTACGATACGATCATTATTGATGAGGCGCATGAGCGCAGCCTGAACATCGATTTTCTGCTGGGTTACCTGCGCGAGCTGCTGCCGCGCCGCCCCGATTTAAAAATTATCATCACCTCGGCCACCATCGATCCCCAGCGTTTCTCCCGGCATTTTCATCATGCGCCGGTCATTGAAGTTTCGGGCCGCACTTATCCGGTAGAGGTACGCTATCGGCCGATAGTGGAAGAGGCAGAGGATACCGAGCGCGATCAGTTACAGGCAATTTTTGACGCGGTAGACGAGCTGGGCCAGGAAAGCCGGGGCGATATCCTGATCTTTATGAGCGGCGAGAGAGAGATCCGCGATACTGCGGATGCGCTGAACCGGCGCGATCTGCCGCATACGGAGATCCTGCCGCTCTATGCGCGTCTCTCCAATGCTGAGCAAAACCGGGTCTTCCAGTCACACAGCGGCAGACGTATCGTCCTTGCTACCAACGTGGCGGAAACGTCGCTGACCGTGCCCGGCATCAAATACGTTATCGATCCCGGTACGGCGCGTATCAGCCGCTACAGTTTCCGCACCAAGGTGCAACGCCTGCCGATTGAGCCCATTTCTCAGGCATCGGCCAATCAGCGTAAAGGGCGATGCGGCCGTGTTTCCGAGGGCATCTGTATTCGCCTTTATTCGGAAGAGGATTTTTTAAGCCGACCGGCCTTTACCGATCCGGAAATCCTGCGTACCAATCTGGCCTCGGTTATTCTGCAAATGACCGCGCTGGGCCTGGGCGATATTGGCGCGTTTCCCTTTGTGGAGGCGCCGGACAAACGTAATATCCAGGATGGTGTGAAGCTGTTGGAAGAGCTGGGCGCGATCACGCTGGATGAGCAGCACTATAAGCTGACGCCTTCCGGCCGCTCGCTGGCACAGCTGCCGGTCGATCCGCGGCTGGCAAAAATGGTGTTGGAGGCGCAAAAATACGCCTGTACGCGTGAAGTAATGATTATCACTTCCGCGCTCTCTATCCAGGATCCGCGCGAGCGGCCGGTAGAGAAACAGCAGGCTTCCGACGAGAAACATCGCCGTTTTGCCGATAAAGAATCGGATTTCCTCTCTTTCGTCAATCTGTGGAACTATCTTCAGGAGCAGCAGAAAGCGCTGTCGTCCAGCCAGTTCCGGCGTTTGTGCAAAACGGATTATCTGAACTATCTGCGCGTGCGCGAATGGCAGGATATCTATACTCAGCTGCGGCAGGTCGTGCGCGAGCTGGGTATTCCGCTGAACAGCGAACCGGCGGACTTCAGGGGCGTGCATACCGCCTTGCTGACCGGTCTGCTTTCCCATATTGGTCAGAAAGACGTTGAGAAACAGGAATATTCCGGCGCGCGTAACGCCCGCTTTTCGATTTTTCCCGGCTCTGGCCTGTTTAAGAAGCCACCGAAGTGGACGATGGTGGCTGAACTGGTAGAGACCAGCCGTCTTTGGGGACGCATTGCCGCCCGTATCGATCCCGAGTGGATAGAGCCGCTGGCGCAGCACCTGATTAAACGCAGCTACAGCGAACCGCACTGGGAGAAAGGTCAGGGCGCCGTCATGGCCAGTGAAAAAGTCACGCTTTATGGCTTGCCTATTGTAGCGGCGCGGAAGGTCAACTATGGGCAGATCGATCCCGTGCTGTCGCGCGAGCTGTTTATCCGGCACGCGCTGGTAGAAGGTGACTGGCAAACGCGTCACGCCCTTTTCCGCGCCAACCTTAAGCTGCGTGAAGAGGTTGAAGAGCTGGAGCATAAATCGCGCCGCCGCGACATCCTGGTCGATGATGAGACGCTGTTCACCTTCTACGACCAGCGTATTCCGCACGACGTCATTTCCGCCAGACATTTTGACAGCTGGTGGAAAAAGGCCAGCCGTGAACAGCCCGAGCAGCTTAACTTTGCTAAAGAGATGCTGATCCGCGAAGGCGCGGAGAGTATCAGCAAGCTGGATTACCCTAACTTTTGGCAGCAGGGCAATCTGAAGCTGAAGCTAAGCTACCAGTTTGAGCCGGGAACCGATGCGGATGGCGTGACGGTACATATTCCGCTGCCGCTGCTGAATCAGGTAGATGAGAAAGGATTCGAGTGGCAGATTCCTGGCGTTCGTCGCGAGCTGGTTATCGCGCTGATTAAATCGCTGCCGAAGCCGTTACGCCGTAACTTTGTGCCAGCACCCAACTATGCCGACGCTTTTCTGGCTCGCGCCACGCCTCTGGAGCTGCCATTGGTGGACGCGCTGGAGCGCGAATTCCGTCGGATGAGCGGCGTGACAATTGAGCGTGAAGCCTGGCAATGGGATCAGGTACCCGATCATCTGAAAATGACTTTCCGCGTGGTGGACGAACATAACCGTAAGCTGGCGGAAGGCCGCGATCTCGGCGCCCTTAAAGAGCAGCTGAAAGCGAAAGTACAGGAAACGCTCTCGCTGGTAGCAGATGACGGTCTGGAGCAAAGCGGCCTGCACATCTGGAGCTTTGGCGACCTGCCCGATCATTTTGAGCAGAAGCGCGGCAGCTATAGCGTCAAGGCCTGGCCTGCGCTGGTGGATGAAAAAGAGAGCGTGGCGATCCGGCTGTTTGATTCCGAGCACGAGCAGAAAAAAGCGATGTGGCGCGGTCAGCGCAGGCTGCTGCTGCTGAATATTCCCTCGCCGATTAAATACCTGCATGAAAAGCTGCCTAACAAAGCCAAGCTGGGGCTCTATTTTAATCCTTACGGCAAGGTGCTGGATCTGATCGACGACTGTATCGCCTGCGGCGTGGACAAGCTGATTGCCGACTACGGCGGGCCAACCTGGCAGGAAGAGGGCTTCCGCCAGCTGCATGAGAAAGTGCGGGCGGAACTGAACGATACCGTGGTGGAGATCGCCAAAAAGGTCGAGCAGATCCTGACGGCGGTGTTCGCTATTAACAAGCGGCTGAAAGGGCGTGTGGACATGACGATGGCGCTGGCGCTGTCCGATATTAAAGCGCAGATGAACGGCCTGGTTTACCGCGGTTTCGTCACCGGTAACGGCTGGAACAAGCTGGCCGATACGCTTCGTTACCTGCAGGCTATCGAGCGCCGACTGGAAAAACTGCCGGTCGATCCGCACAGCGACAGGGCCAGGATGGTCAAGGTTGAGAAAGCCCAGCAGGCCTGGCAAAGCTGGTTTAACAAGCTGCCGCCGGTGCGTCGTGATGATGAGGATGTAAAAGAGATCCGCTGGATGATTGAAGAGCTGCGCGTCAGCTATTTCGCTCAGCAACTGGGCACGCCTTATCCGGTTTCGGAAAAACGTATTCAGCAGGCGATGGATGAAATAGCGCTCTGAAGATAAGCCGTCCGTTGGTATGAAAGGCTGGCGGACGCTTTTCACCGGAAACGCCGGGACAGGGCGACCGCTTCAGAAACTAACGTGCTACAGTCGGTAGTTAGTTTTGACCGGGAAGCCAGAGTTATCCGCGCAAAAGCGTTCAGGTTATCGCGCAGCCCGTGCGGGCGTTTATTTTGCCGGTTTAGCTCAGGGCATGCAGCATGCGAGCCTGCCAGCGGTAAAAGATCTGCCGGACGGTTATTTGTAGAGTGTTTAGAAAGGGATTTTCAGGCCGGGGGTAATTTACTGCTGCGTTTGTTGCCAGCTTATAAATAGCCGGGGCGAGATATTTGATCTTCTTTTAACGGCAAGTAAAGCCGGTTATTCAGGCAACCGCGTGGCCCCACTTTTAAAACGGTCTGGATACCGCAAAACGGCGGTACCCAGTGCCCTTTATTCTTTCGCCAGCGCGTCTAAATTATCGTGAAAGGCGGTGACGGCGATGGCGCGGTTATCCGCTTCGTAACGATCTTTTGCCGCCGGGGCGGAACTCTGTACGGCAATCAGCTGCCAGCCGCTGTCGCTTTTCAGCAGAAGCGGCGAACCGCTATCGCCAGGCAGGGTATCGCACTGATGTGACAGCACGTTTTTTTGCGCCCAGCCGGTAATTAAACAGCTGCTGTGTGAATAAAGCGTATCAAGATGATCTTCCGGATAGCCTGCCTGCGTAACCCGACGCTGTTGCGTTTTTAGCGCGGCGCTCAGATCGCTGCGGCTACCGTCAAACAGCGGTACGGGGGTGATGCCGGAAGGAGGATTATGTAACACCACCAGTCCGTAATCGTAAGGCGCGGCCGAAGAAGGAACGATCCAGCCGTCGCCGTCGGCCTTCAGCTTCCTGCCTAAAGCGGGATCGACGCGGGTCTCCACATCGTGAATTTCATAACGCCAGCTGCCGTCATGCCCTATAAAACGCAGCGCGATAACCTTATCGATTTTACCCGGCGGGGCAAGCAGACAGTGCCCGGCAGTCAGGGCTAAATGCGGAGAAATCAGCGTGGCGCTACACAGGTTACCGCTGGCGGTTTCCAGTTGGCCGATGGCTTCCC
>NZ_DALZCD010000059.1:5450-6086 GCF_031978025.1 Erwinia sp. | reverse complement strand
CTGGCTGGCCGTATCACTGACAGGATGACGATCGTCTTTGCCGAAAAACAGCGTTTTGACTTCCTGCGCATTGTCGTCACCGGCATGGCTACAGAAGGAAAAGGCTAAACATCCCATTAAAAAAAAAGCTTTCAGGCGCATGTCTCTCTCTGAATGGAGATTAAAAACCGCAGGTGGTAATAACTATAGTCGGCTGGCGGTAAAAAGGAAGTTTAATCTAAAAATCAGCAGGCTACGTCTGTTAAAGGTAAAAGCTGAAGGCAATAACGCCGCAAAGAATCAAACAGCCCAGGATAATTTCGAATAAATAGCGACGCACCATCATCCGATACTCCAGGAAAGAAACACCCGGCTGAACCGGGTGTTTAAGTGAACAAACTACGTTGAAGGCTAACTTCTGCGATTAAGCTTTAGGTGCAGCAGCTTTCTTAGCGGTTTTCTTGTGGTGAACTTTCTTGGCAGCCTGAGCTTTCTGCGCTACTGGCTTAGCTGCTTTTTTGTGGTGTACTTTTTTGGCAGCCTGGGCTTTCTGTGCAGCTGGCTTGGTGGCTTTTTTGTGGTGCACTTTTTTAGCAGCCTGCGCTTTCTGTGCAGCTGGCTTGGTGGCTTTTTTGTGGTGCACTTTTTTAGCAGCCT
>NZ_DALZCD010000059.1:0-5350 GCF_031978025.1 Erwinia sp. | reverse complement strand
GCGCTTTCTGTTCAGCTGGCTTGGTGGCTTTCTTGTGGTGAACTTTCTTGGCCGCCTGCGCTTTCTGCGCTACTGGCTTCTTAGCGGCTTTATGATGCTTTTTAGCAGCCTGCGCTTTCTGTACGGCTTTCTTGTGCGCTTTATGATGTTTAGCAGCATGAGCTGGTGCAGCGGTAGTAGAAGCAGCAGCCGGAGCGGTAGTGGCTGGCGCGGCGGTGGTTTCAGCAGCAAAAGCAACTGAAGAGATACCCATAGCAGCGGCTACAACCAGAGCGAATAATTTTTTCATTGCACAACCCTCAAAGTGTTATTTCATTTTCAGCCCACTGCGGGGCCGGTGAAGAGACTATAAGGGAAGGGAGAAGAGCTTTCCGTGAGTGATTGGTATCGGCGTGTTACCGATTGTACAAAGCCCGTCAGGGCAACGGGCTTTGTGTTGGCGCATCAGTTATTCAGATAACGATTTTCCAGGTGCTGCCTGAAATAGTGCGGGTTAAGATCTTCGCCGGTGGCATTTTCAATCAGCTGGCGGGTAGTGAAACGGCTGCCGTGCTGCCAGATGTTCTGCTGCAGCCAGTCAAAAATAGGCTGCAGATTTCCTTCCCGGATATCGCTGTGCACCTGCGGCAGCGCCTTGTTTACACTATTGAAAAGCTGTGCCGCGTACATGGCGCCAAGCGTGTAGGTAGGGAAATAGCCAAACGAACCGTCTGTCCAGTGTATATCCTGCATGCAGCCGTCACGATAGTTGCCGGTAGTGTCCAGCCCCAGCAGCGCCTGCATCTTTTCCTGCCAGAGCGCCGGAATATCGTCCACTTCAATCTCACTTTCTATCAGCGCGCGCTCAATCTCATAGCGCAAAATAATATGCGCCGGATAGCTCACCTCATCTGCATCCACGCGGATCAGGCCTGGCCTGACGCGCTGGTTGAGCGCTATAAAGTTCGCCTCATCCAGCTCAGGGCAGTCGCCCATCAGCGTTTTAACCTGTGGTAACAGCAGGCTTAGAAACGCCTCATTGCGGCCCAGCTGTTTTTCAAAGAACAGGCTTTGTGATTCGTGAATGGCGGTAGAGCGGGCCAGCGCAACGGGCTGACCGGGCCACTGTTTTGGCAGGTTCTGCTCGTAGCAGGCGTGGCCGGTTTCGTGGATCACCCCCATCATTGCGCTGATAAATTCGTTGGCATTGTAGCGGGTAGTAATGCGCACATCTTCCGGTACGCCGCCGCAAAACGGATGCGCGCTCACATCCAGACGCCCGGCATTGAAATCAAAATTGAGCAACTTCATCAGCGCGTGGCCCAGCTGCTGCTGCGACTCGATCGCAAAAGGGCCGACCGGAACGGCGACCGGCTGGCTCGACTGTTTCTCAACAATGCGCGTCAGCAGCGAAGGCAGCCATTGTTTCAGCTCGCCAAAGGTGCTGTCCAGTTTAGCCGCGGTCATACCAGGCTCGTAAAGATCCAACAATGCATCGTAACGGGAGCAGCCGTTGGCCTGCGCACGCAGTTCGGCTTCCTGGCGGCTCAGCTTCACCACCTCTTTCAGATTAGCGGCAAAACCCTGCCAGTCGTTGGCGGGACGCTGCTGACGCCAGGCGTGTTCACAGCGAGCGCCGACAAGCGATTTCTCTTCTACCAGCGCAGCGGGCAGCAGGGCGGCCTGATGGTATGCGCGATGCATCTCCCGCAGGTTAGCGCGCTCTACGTCATTCAGGGTCTCATTAGCGGCCTGCTCCAGCCATTGCGCCACGGCTTTATCCGTCAAGATCTCATGGCGAAGCACGCTCAGTTCGGCCAGCGCCGCGCCGCGTGCGCTGCTGCCACCCGGCGGCATCATGGTCATCATATCCCAGCCAGCGATGGCCGACAGGTGACCGAAACGGGAAAGACGGGTAAAAGTTCGGGTCAGATTTGCATAGGCGGATGACATAGATATCCTTTTAGTCATGGCGCTGTCAGGCAGCGCGGGAAGGGGTTAAGGGTAGATCAACAGGCCAGCAAAAGCGAACGCTCGCGCCGCCAAGCGGGCTGGCATCAATAGTCACGGTACCGCCAAAAGCCTGGGCTACGGAATGGACAATCGCCAGCCCAAGACCGCAGCCGCCGGTCGCTCGATCGCGACTGGGATCCAGGCGTACAAAAGGCTCGAATACCCGTTCGCGCTCGGCCTGCGGAATGCCCGGCCCGTCATCCTCCACCTGCAGACAGGCAGTGTCGCCATCAAACCACAGCCCGACGCGCACGCGCTGTTGGGCATAGCGAAGGGCGTTATTCACCAAATTATCCAGAACGCGCTCCATCAGTCGGGTATCCGCCACGCCCAGGTTCTGACGCTGCGGTGTATCCAGCTCAAGGGTAAAATCGGGATGCACCATCCGCATATCCTCCAGCCGTTCATTCAGCCACGCGGCCAGATCGAGCGACTGAAGATGCAGATCGACTTTTGGCCTGTCCAGTCGGGCATAGGTGAGCAGCTCTTCAATCAGCGACTCCAGCTGGCCGATATCGCGATTCAGCGCGGCGGCTTCGTTGGCGCTGAGATTATCGCTCATCTCCAGCCGGTAGCGCAGGCGCACCAGCGGCGTGCGTAGCTCATGGGCGATGCCGTCAATCAGCTGCTTTTTACTGACCACCAGCGTATTGATATTGTCCGCCATCTGATTAAACGCCACGCCGAGCCGCAGCAGGCTGGAGGCGTTATCAAAATGAATGCGTTCATCCAGATGTCCCTGCCCGAAACGCTGCGCCGCTGACTCCAGCCGCAGCATATCTTTCCAGTGCGGCCGCATCCAGATAAAGACCGGCAGCGCCAGCGAAATACCAATAAAGGCCAGCAGCACAATATCCAGAATCCGCATTTCATGGAGGAAAAAGAGGTAGGGGATCGGGCCCACGGCCAGCACATAATGGCTGCGCGGAATATGCTGTAAAAAAGTGTACTCGTCATCAAGGGCAACGATGCCGCCCGCCCGCAGGCGTCGCATGGTCGGCGCGTCCAGCTGGTACTTACTCATCGGCTCAATATGCAGCTTGAACGAGAGGTTAAGATCCAGGTTGTCGATGGTTTTGTTCCAGTCGCGGGGCGGGATTTCCCGCAGCT
Source organism: Erwinia sp. (assembly GCF_031978025.1). Lineage (NCBI taxonomy): Bacteria > Pseudomonadati > Pseudomonadota > Gammaproteobacteria > Enterobacterales > Erwiniaceae > Erwinia > Erwinia sp. The sequence continues at coordinate 2,248 of NZ_DALZCD010000059.1, read as the reverse complement.
CGCTACGCATCAGGTAGAGCGAGCTTTTCATCAGGTCATCCATTGACTCGCGCCCGGCACGCTCGGCGGTAAATTTGTATACCAGCCCCACCAGCATCGCCATCACCAGAAAGCAGACGAACAGCAGTAGGTAAAACTGTATAAAAAGCTTCTTCATATTTTATCGCCTGAATATCAACATGTTATCTATCACGCTTTGACGGTAAGGGGCACTATGGAGGCAGCACAGAATCCCCCAATGCGTTTGTTTAGCCACTCAATTTGATCGCCGTCCAGGGCATTTATTCACGCTGAGTAGACGGTGTAAACCATTTCCGCGTTTTCATGGCCCATCTGTTCGGCTATAAACGCAGGGTTGGCACCGGCAGATAGCATCCAGCATGCGAATGTATGCCTCGTCTGGTAAGGGCAACGGCGACGGATCTCCGCTCGTTTCACAGCTTTGTCCCAGATAGATTTTATAGAGCTTACAGAATAATGGCCGTTAACGGAGAGGGAACCGCCACGTTGTCACGCACGGGGGCCAGTTCTGGCGTGACTGCCTCTGTCACGATAACAACCCAATCGGCCGTTGCCCCGGAAAATTATCTGCATGTGAAGAATAACCTTTCCGAAATAGCGGATGCAGGCGCAGAAGCGCAGGAAAAAGCGCGGGGTAATCTGGGGTTGGGCAAACTGGCGACGGCTGACGCTTTAACAGCCAGCGAGGCTGGCGCGGTTCCTGTTGCAGATGAGACTCCGGTGGCTGGCACGAACCTGGATAATGTTACCGACCCCGGCCAGTATTTTCAGAACGTCACAGGTCGCGTGACGCTGGCGCTCAACTATCCGGAAGCGGCGGCTGGTGTGCTGGTGGTCTATCGTACCGGCGTGGAGGAGGGAGGATGCTGCCAGGTGTATATGCCTTATAACTCGATGGTGGAATACAGACGGTATGCGTTCGGTAATCCGCTGGTGTTCTCAGCATTGAAAGAGTATTAATAGCCACTTGCTGAAGCAGCGAAAGGCCTGGCACGGTGGCCGGTGTTGCATTGAAAAGTTGACTTTAGGCGGCAGCGCTCCAATTCCTGTGCCGTACCAAAAAGACATTTACTCCCCAATAGCGTCGCGGCAGGCGCAAAAAAGCCCGCCAGGGGCGGGCTGGGGCGTAGGGCATGAAAAACAAGGGCGGCGGCAGGGTTATTAGATGATTTCTTTTTAGGTAACTCAGGACGTTTCACTTGAGTTAAACGTGATACTGCATCGACCTGAGGTATTGAGCCGTCACGAACTTTAGTCACTGTTTCTTTAACCGGGAAAAGTGCAATTTCACCCTTGCGATCAAATGGCCATGCTTCTTTGTTATCCATTTGATATTTATGAAAAATAATCGGCTACCAGCCACTGCTTTCCTTTGAAGGTAATAAGCGTTCCAATCTATCGCCGGATACGTGCTGTGTGTATTTATCGGCAGGTACCGCCTCTCTGCGGCCTTACCCGAACGTTTTGACCGAGTTATCAAATGCCATCGTGCAAACGATCAGCTACACGATAAATGAGGTAAGCTGCTACGAATCCCAGGCAAGACAATCCAGCCCAAAGGTATTTCATCTGCGATTCTGACATTGCTACAAACCAGAAAAGCAGCGCCAGGGTTGCCACTATGATGCAGTCGCTAATGCCAGCTATGCCGCGAGATGCCAGAATTTTTAAAAATCTCATCACCTGCGAACCTTTTGTAAAAAAAAACGGGATACTTCGTCGAACAAAGGGCGATTTTGCCGCCATAGTAAAAATACCGTCTCAAATGGCTGTAGTCTTTTTTCCATCAAAAAATACAGTAAATCCAGATCCCCAAGCCCCCTTAGACAGTTATACAGCTCAGGATCTCTTTGGCTCAACTTTCTGGAGGTATAAATTGCCCTGGACTGAAAAGCGCCAATAGACAGCAGTGTAGAAAACGAGAACCCAATCAGCATTTTTGCAATCATCCTGTCCGCAAACATTGGCCCTATGTTTCCCAAAATCATTCGATTTGTGATGACACTACCTGCCAGAAATGTTACTTCCGGTGCTTTTTAGTTTATCGACATCGATTTTATCGAGATATCTATCAATGATGATATTTGCTATTTTTTTGATGCTTTCCCGATTGGCATACCCGTTTTTTACCAGCCTGACACATCGCTCTCCGTCGAAACGATTTGCAGACCTGTTGTCGGTATCAAGAAAGCTGCGGCCCAGGTAAAACAAATCAACAGGCAGTTCG
>NZ_DALZCD010000058.1:0-18938 GCF_031978025.1 Erwinia sp. | reverse complement strand
ATCGTAGGCGGCTCGTTGATGGATAACGGCTTTAACAGCGGTAACCCGTCCGGCGTTATTCGTGCTTACGACGTCATCAGCGGTCGTCTGGTCTGGAACTTCGATCCGGCTAACCCGCAGCAAACGCAACCGCTGCCAGCGGGCCAGGCTTATCCTCAGGATACCCCGGTTGCATGGGCTACGCTGAGCGCCGATCTGAAAAATGGTTTGGTCTATGTGCCTTTCGGTAACGCTTCGCCTGATGAATTGGGTGGTCGCCGCGATGCCAACAGCAACACCGAGAAATTCCGCGATACTTTGGTCGCGCTGGACTTGAAAACCGGTGCCTTTAAATGGCGTTTCCAGTCGTCCAAAAATGACCTGTGGGACCGCGATAATCCTTCTCAGCCCTCCCTGCTGGATATCGACTATCAGGGCAGTCGTCAGCCTGTAGCGATCCTGCCAACCAAGACCGGCAACCTGTTTGTCCTGAATCGTTTGACAGGCCAGCCCGTCTATCCTGTCAATCAGGTCGACGTATCCACTAAAGGCGGCGTGCAGGGCGAGAAGTTTTCTCCCACCCAGCCCGTCTCGGCACTTAACTTTATCCCTGAACCGCTGAAAGAGAAGTCGATGTGGGGCCTGACGCCGTTTGATCAGATGGCCTGCCGCATTGAGTTTAAATCCATGCGCTATGATGGCAATCCGTGGACGCCTTCTACCGAAGCGGGCACGATCGTCTTCCCGGGGAATATCGGCGTCTTTAACTGGGGTTCAGTAGCGGTCGATCCGGAGCGACAGATCCTTATCGCTTCTCCGGTTCGTTTGGCCTACAAATACAACCTGATCAAGCGTACTCCGGAAACCGAGAAAAAACGGCTGTTTACGAAAGACGGCACGCCGTACTGGAACGAAAACTTTGACGGGGATTACGCCATCCATATCCAGCAGTTTGCATCCAGCCTGGGCATCCCCTGCATTGCACCGCCATGGGGCCGGATGGTGGGCGTGGATCTGACCACCGGCAAAACCGAATGGCTGCGCCGCGTGGGCACCACTAAAAACCTGAAAACCACCTTCCTGCCGGGGCGTTTCCCGATTGGCTTCCCAATGGGAATGGTAGCGCACGGCGGGCCGCTGACTACGGCGGGCGATCTGGTATTCCATGGCGCAACGGCGGATAATTTCTTCCGCGCTTACGACATCAATACGGGCGAGCTGCTGTGGCAAACCGAACTGCCGGCAGGCGGTCAGGCGACGCCAGCCACCTATATGGGGGCAGATAATAAGCAGTATGTGATTATCGCCGCTGGTGGTCACGGTTCACTGGGCACCAAAGCAGGCGACAGCGTTGTCGCCTGGCGCCTGAAGTAATACCTCCTACGGACGGCGAAAGCCGTCCGTTATTTCTCCTGCTCTATATCGCCGTGCTATCGACAACCGACCGGGCCCGCGATATGGCGTATCCTGCAGCAGACAAAGGCAGCTTTGCCGCAGCCAGACTCAGGCCCACAGCCGTGAACATGCACGCCGTTGACCATGTATGCTGTCCTGTTATCGCGTAGACCTCCATCCTCAGATCCTGCCTGACGGTCACCAGATCCTCATACGTCGGCGCGTATCTACTCGTGCGTAAAGTTCAATCAGGCTTTTCTGCATGGCGAATGCTTCGCCCCGGATGGCCAGCTCCCGAAGGTCGCTTTGGGTGGCAACCGTCTCCAGACGTTCCGTCAGCACCTGTAAATCGCTTTTGGTAGCAAAAGCACGCACAATCGGCACCTGTAAATCGTTTTAAGGGTATTCGTTTTGAACTGAGAAGCCAGTTCGCGGGTATCGCTTTTGGCAAAGGTGTCGGCCCGATTGGTCAATAACGCTAAATCAAGCGTTATCGGGTGCCTGTTCTGTTCCAGCCGGTTAAAACGGTTAACCTACTTATTTATCGGCTCTCCGCCCTGTACATTTCCCCTTGACCGTGCTTATTTCCCTTGCCGCTCATGGACGGCAATTTCCTTAACGCAGGCCTATCATAAAGCAAAGCAGAATGCCTTCTCCTGGCTCACTGCTCTATTATTGCTTGCCATTGGGATAAAAAAAGCATGTGCGGCTGCCGGAGAGCTTAACGCTGGATATTGAATGCGGCTTCAACTCTTTGTAAGCGGCTATGGGAGTGACATTTTTCTCTGAAGGGGCTTCATAGTAATGCACGAGGGAAAGTAAAATAAAAAAAGGCAGTCGGTTTTAACGCTGCCTTTTTAATAACATTAATCTGGTCGTTTAAACCTTAACTACATTTAACAAATGGTCGGACAGACGCAGGCTGAGCGCGGCGCCGGTTAAGGTTGGGTTCATGCAGGAAGCAGAGGGCATCACGCTGGTTCCGGCGATAAACAGGTTAGGATGGTCATGGCTCTGGCAGTGTTTGTTGACGACCGAATCTGCCGGGTTATCGCCCATGATAGTGGTGCCCATAATATGTTGCCGGTCCTGATAGCCCGTATCAATTTTCGAGATGTCGGCATTTAAAAGTCGGGCAAAGTTATCAAAATCTTTCAGGCCCTCCTGTTTGCCTGCATGCCAGTACTCGGTGACGCTGTAATATATTTCAGGTACGGGTATGCCTATTGCGTCTTTTTTAGTTTTGCTGGGAACGATACGGTTTTCCGGCAGCGGCAGCGTTTCAAAATCAATGGCGAAGTTAAGAGAACGAGCCGACATTCTTTTTAATTCTTCATCCAGCTTTGATCCCAGCACGCCTTTTTTAATTAGCGAGGCCGCGTAGTCTGCCGTGGGGACGGTATTCCGCACTTTTATTTTATAGCTGGGGAAATCCTTACGGAAATCGCCATCGCGATTGTTGAGATACACTAACAATTCAGTTGGCCCCTGGCCCGGCCAGACATCCTCGTTCATCATCACGTTCATGCTGATACCGGTATGGCCCATCAGATTCCGTCCGACCTGATCGGAGCGATTGGCAATGCCGTTTGGATACCGCTCAGAAGCAGACATCAGCAGCAGCTTGGGCGATTCAATGCCGTAGGCGGCCAGCACAAAGTAATTAGCGGTCAGATGATGATTACTGCCGTCGGGACGGCGATACCAGATGCCGCTGATTTGACCTTGTTCATCTGCTTCTATTTTATAAACGACCGAATTATCCAGCAGCTTTGCACCGTGGCGCTCCGCTTCATCAATATGCATTGAGCCATCATATTTGGCAGCAATGGGGCAAACGGGATTGCAGTTGTTATTGCCCGCACAGGCCGGGCGCTGGCCATAGGGTCGGGTGGCGCGGCCGTTGGGTTCCATCACCGGGTGATAGCCACCTTTTCCCAGCAGGGCGGAAAGCCGCTTAAAGAGATAGCTCGGCTCCAGCCCCTGCATGGGGAAAGGCGTAGAGCGCGGCGGCCAGGCTTCCCCACCGTGTCCGCTCTCGTCCTGGCCATCCATACCCGACACGCCCAGCTCTCGCTCGGCTTCCCCGTACCAGGGCTCCAGATCCTGATAGTTCACCGGCCAGTCGCGGCCCCGACCATACAGGGTTTGCAGCTTAAAATCGTTCGGGATCATGCGCCACAGTGCAGAGCCAAAATGCCAGGTGGTGCCGCCTACCACGCGCAGGTACTTGGTCGGGTATTTTACCGGCCCGGCCTGCTGCAAATAGTCGCCGTAAGTGGAAGGAACGTGCGGCAGATCGGGATAGGGCGAGCCCACCCCCTGCAGTTTCATATTGGTTAGCGACATTTTGAAAGGCGAATTGCGAAAGCGCTCGACGATCTCCTGACGCTTAATGCGCGGGCCGGCCTCGACGATAATGACCGATTTTCCCGCTTTTGCCAGCCGGGTAGCGACCAGGCCACCCATTACGCCGGAGCCAATGACGATCACGTCGGCATCGATATGTTTCATTGTTGATTCTCCCTTTTTGCCGTATCAGGATTATCGCCCCACGAGTCCGGGCCGCTGCCATAAGTGGGAACAACCAGAATGCCGCGCGTGGGGTCATACATCATGGCGTCGGCGTAGGCGATAAGTTCGCTTTTCACACCTTCGCCGACCACGCCGGTGTACCAGCTGCCGATAATCAGCGAGGCGGTGCTGAAGAGTGGCGTATCGCTGGCTGTTGCCTGCAAAAAATCATCCACGTGGGTAAAACGCTGCAGGGCAAGATAATCCGTCAGCGCGGCCAGGCGAGACGGGAAATCCGCATAATTACGCTCCAGCGCGGTACGGTAGCGCTCGCTGAGAATCGCGCTGACCGGTCGGCTGACCAGAAAGGCGGACAGCGCGGTAAAGTCGGTAGCGTCAGCAGGTCGGGCAGCCAGCTGACGCGGGAAAAGTGTGGCACAGCAGGCCGTGAGGGAAAGGGCGGCCATGCCCTTTAATAACCGGCGACGACCGGGGTTAGCTGGCTGCATGATGCCTCCTGTATCGACGGCGCAGTACCAGACCTGCCACGAGAACCACGCCAGCAAGCAGTAGCCCTGTTAGCACGGCGGGACGGGTTAATGTCATCAGTAAAGGCGTATCGCCGCCTTCTCGCAGTTCTTTCACACGCGCGGGCGTAACGATCACCGCCGGATTGCCAAAATTTTTCAGCACATAGTTGCTGACGTCGGCAATCTGCCGATCGCTGAGGCGAGTGGTAAAAGGAGCATCGGGGCCAAAGGCGGGCATGGCAACGTCGCCCCTGTGCACGCCAAACAGGATGGCGGAAACCAGATTATCGGGTCGTGCTGCGCCGGTAGCGCTGTTGTGGAAAAGGGAAGGGTAGCGATCGTTACCTTGTCCCTCAGCCTGATGACAGTTTGCGCAGCTGCCGCTGAAAACCTGCCAGCCAGGATCGCTTTGTCCGTTCTGACCACGTAACCGTTGCTCAGCGTCCGAGGCCTGCCCATAGCTGTCACGGGCGCGGTCAACGCCGTTGTTTACCGCCGGGATCTGGCGCAGGTAGGCGGTGATAGCCTGAATATCACCTTCGTTAAGATGAGCCAGACCGTGCTCGACCGCTTCCGCCATAGGGCCCGCCGCCTGAGCTTTAGCGATATGGCCGGTTTTCAGATAGCTCGCCAGCTCGTCGCGGCTCCAGCTACCGATGCCAGACTGAACATCCGGCGTAATGTTGGGCGCGTACCAGCTGCCGAGGCTGTTGCCAGAGAAAGCACGATCGTTGTTTTGCGCCATCAAAAAATTACGCGGCGTGTGGCAGGTATCGCAGTGTGCCAACGCATTAACCAGATAGTCTCCGCGATTGACTTCGACCGATTTATCCGGCTGCGGGACAAAGCGCTGATTTTCCGCGAACAGCCAGTTCCAGACGCTCATCGATGCGCGAATACTGAACGGAAAAGGCAGGTGCGTCTGCGGCGCGGCGCGATCTACCGGAGCAATGCCGTGCATAAAAAAGTGATAAAGCGCGTGGATATCCTCATCGCTGATTTTGTTATAGGCGGTATAAGGCATCGCGGGGTAGAGATGGCGGCCCTGTTTATCGATGCCCTCTCTGACCGCGCGTGCGAACTCCGCCTCACTGTATTCGCCAATGCCGTTACGAAGAGAAGGCGTAATATTACTGGCATAGATATCGCCCAGCGGGGAATGGATCGCATAGCCGCCCGCCATCGGCGCGCCCTGCTGGGGCGAGGTATGGCAGGCGCCGCAATCGGCCGCCACCGCAAGATATTTTCCCCTGGCGATAAGATCTTCCTCACCCGCAGGCTGCACGGCGGCAGACGCTATCCCGGTGAAAAGGATCAGGCTCATCGCCAAAGGCAGACTCGATCGTCTCACCTGACAGGCTCCTGTAAAAAAGAAAGGGTGCCGCCCTGTAGCCGGGCGGTTGATTAATAGGGACAGCGACAAACGGCCGCGCCGCTTGCCCTGAATCCGATCAGAGGAGTTCGTAATCGTTAAACGTCAGCGGTGTTTCTCCGCCATTAGTCAGCTCTACCTGGCCTGGCTGGGTCAACACGGCATCGCCGCGGTGCAGCCAGATTTCTTTATTGTGGTTAGGCTGACCGGGAATCGATTCCAGCAGGCGGCCTTCGGTAAAAAAGACGCGCACGCCCGGTCCGTGCTGGCTATAGAGCGTGGTGCTTTCGCCCGGCTGCAGGGTGACTTTCCAGCCCCTGACCGTTTTTTTATCCAGTACCTGCTGAAACAGGCCTGGTCGGGTCGTGCCGCCAAAGTTTTGTGGGCCGTTCTGCCTGATTTCAAAGGCCACCTGGTGATTCAGCGTGGTGCCGGTATTGGTGACTTTGTCGGTATCGGATTTGCCCTGATGCGCGCCGAACTTCACGTTGCCACTTTTCATTTCGGTATCTTTGGCGGGCTCATCAGGATAGGAAATATGCACCAGGCTGCCGTTGATATGGGTATTCACATAATCGAGGTGTTGCTCGTGAAACAGCGTGGACTGCCCGGGCCGGATCATCACGCGCATCACGGTGACGTACTGGTTTTCCAGAATGACGTGATGCAGCGGCTCCAGGTCGGTGGCAACTACTTTTTCTTCAGCGTGACCAGCAGGTACCGTCAGCGCGAACAGGCCCGTAGCGTACAGGGCGGAAAGGAAGGGATGTCTGCGTTTCATACTCACTCCTGTTATGACTGCCATTCCGGGCCCGTCCGGGCCCGTGTTGATTACTCTTCTACTAGCGATACCCAATTGGCGCCTTTGCCCGTGGCATAGCGCCCGTTAAGCGTCAGCGCGCCGGATTTCGGGTCGATAGAGTAGAGGGAAAGCTGGGTCGACTTTTGCCCGGACTCGATCAAAAAGCGGCCGCTGCTGTCGATAGCAAAGCCGCGCGGCTGCTGCTCGGTTTTGATACTGGTGATATAGGTCAGGTGCCCGTCATGAGGATCGACGGAAAAAGAGGAAAGGGTACTGCTGGTGCGCTCGGTAGAATAAAGAAAGCGCCCGTCCGGGGTGAGATGAATATCCGCCTGCCAGATGCGCGGTTTAGGGGTGGCCGGCAGATTGTCATCGCCCGTTAACGGGCGCGCTTCGCCGCGCTGCATATCCTCTTTAGGCGAAACGGAGTTGACCGTGGCAACCGGCGTCGTGGTGCCGTCGGCGTTTAGCGTCAGCTGGCTGATATTGCCTGCCATTTCGGTCAGCACATAGAGGCTGCGTTTGCCCTGGCTGTCCAGATTGGGCGCGATAACAAAATGCCTTGGGCCGGTTGCCGCCTCGTTCTGAATATTGACGAAAGGCGGATCGTTGGGGGTCACCTTGCCGCTGTTGGCGTCAAAGCGGTACTGCAAAAGCTGATCGGCACCCAGCAGCGTAACAAAAAGGAAATGGTTGCCGGGATCGACCTGAATAGCGTGCGCGCGCTTGCCGGTATGGACTACCTGTACCGGTTGCGCCTGCACCAGGCCCTTGCTGTCGATACGATTAATGCTGAAAAGATCGCCGCCGTAGGAGGCGCTCAATAAAAAATGCCCCTGCTTATCCAGCGAAAGATAAGCCATGCTTTCCGGCAGCGGCGACTGCCCGGCTTTAACCAGCTGGCCATCGGGCTGGATATGGTAAGCCACCACGCTGTAAGGCTTGCTGCGCACCGAGACATACAGCATCTTTTTATCGGGCGAGACAACGGAAGACATCGCTTTGGCGCCCGCCGGGAAGCTGCCGATCGGCACCAGCGCTTTTTTCGTTTTATCCAGCTGATAACCGGTAACGGTGCCGCTCTCGGCGTTGGAAACATAGACCAGACTCTGTGCCTGGGCGCTACCTGTCAGCGCCGCCAGCGAGAGCAGCACGCCTGCGTAAATTTTTTTCATTATTATTTCCTTGTAGGGTAAAAAGCATTACCAGCGCACGGTGAAAACATCGCAAAGTTCCGCGACATCGCTGTCGCCGAGCGGCTGAGGTTTGACCGCGGTCTGCCGCCACAGGCGAACCGTTTCCTCCAGCTCTTCCAGCGCGAAGCAGGCAGAAAGCACCGAATGGCTCCAGATGACCGGGCCAAGCCGTTCCAGCATCACACCACGCACCTCGCAGGCGAGCCCTGCTACCTGTTCCGCCACCTGCGGCGCACCGGGACGGCAGTAGCGGATCAGCGGAATACGGCCAACCTTCATGACCTGGTAGGGCGTAATCGGCGGCAGGATGCTTTCCGGCTGCCACACGCCTTCCAGCGTCAGCCCGACCAGGTTAGTCGAGTGCGTATGCACCACGCCCTGCACCTGCGGGTTACGGTCATAAACCTGGCGGTGCAGCAGCAGCGTTTTTGAAGGCTTATCGCCCGACAGCCATTCGCCTTCACGGCTGACCTTAGCAATTTGCTGCGGCACCAGGCGGCCCAGGCAGGCATCGGTAGGCGTAATTAGCCAGCCATCTTCCAGACGAGCGCTGATATTTCCTGCGGTGCCGACGGTGTAGCCGCGCTCGTAAAGGCTTCTGCCAGCCTGACAGATCTCTTCACGCAGCTGCTGTTCAGTAGTCATTGCTTCTCTCCGTTTCCGGGTTAAATTTTGTGGTCGGCCGTGACGACTTTACTGGCCGTTTCATCCTTTTTTATCGCCAGCGGCTCTACTTTGCCCATGATGAACATAAAATTAAGCGCGCCGAACAGGCAGATGCCGCCCGCCACCAGCAGCGGCACCACAAAAGAGCCGTGGCTGAGCGTCAGCATCAATCCGGTAAAGGAGGCGGTAACGATCCCGGCCAGATTACCGGCAAAGTTTTGAATGCCGCCCAGGGTACCCACGTAACCCGCGCTGGGCGCAACGTCGGCGGGAAGGGTCCAGATATTGGCGGCGGTAAAGGCCAGCCCTGCGTAAGTCAGTGAAAACAGCGTGAGGATCAGGGGAATACTGTTGGTAAAGGCGGCAAAGGCAATGACCGAAGAGAGCAGCATACCGCCGATCAGGCAGGATTTACGGGCCGTGGTCAGGGAAAAACCCCGGCGATAAAGCCAGTCGGAGGTCAGGCCGCCCAGCAGGCTGCCCGGAATGCCCATCAGCGCCGGGATCGCGCCCAGCGTGCCCAGCTCCTTCAGTGAAAAACCGTGTGCCATCGTCAGGTAGGTTGGAAACCAGGTCACGAAAAAATAGGTGGCGAAGTTCATGCAAAAGAACCCAATCATCATTCCCCACACGGTGCGATAGCGAAACAGGCCGGCGATACGCACTTTTTCGTTTTTTCCCAGCGTCTGTACGCTGCGGTCAGCCAGCAGATTCTGACGCTCCTGTTCCTTCAGGCCCTTCATCTCTTCCGGTTCACGGTAGAAAAGCAGCCAGATGGCTACCCAGATCAGGCCCAGCGCGCCGGTGACGATAAAAGAGGTTTCCCAGTCCCAGGTGCTAATCAACCAGGCAACCAGTGGCAGGGCGATGGCACTGCCCGCCCGCGGACCCGCATCAAAAATGCCGCTGGCGGTGGCGCGTTCCTTTTTAGCGAACCACGAGTAAACCACCTTGGCACAGCCCGGATAGCCGCCTGACTCCCCCAGGCCCAGCATCAGGCGCGAGGCAAAAATCGAGGTGAAGCCCCGCCCAAAAGCGGTAAATACGGTAAACAGTGACCACCAGCCTACGGCAATGGCTAATCCGGTACGCGCGCCCAGGCGGTCAATCAACCGGCCGGCGGGGATTTGCATCAGCGCGTAGGTCCAGAAAAACGCGCCCAGAATCAGGCCCATACTGGTGTCATCCAGCCCGAGATCTTTTTTAATATGCGGGGCGGCGATGGCTAAATTAATCCGATCTATGTAGTTGATGGCGATGGCGAAAAAGCAGAACGCGATCATTAGCCAGCGGATCCGCGGGTATCTACGCATGGTGAATTCCTTTATGATTTCGGGACCATTACGGACGGGCGCGTCCGTTTGAATGTTGTGTTTTAGTAAAGTTCTTTCAGTATTTGATAATATGATGTTAAAAGTAAGCGATTACAAAATTCAGTCAAGCAAAAAGTAAGCGCTTTCAAAACGAGGTATTGGTTGTCTGTAAATTTTGTGGGCAACGTCACTAATTTCGCTCTGGAGTCCAAGATGTCCGATAAGCCATCGCCATCCGCCCGCGTCTCGCTGGACGATGTTGCCCTGCGCGCGGGGGTATCCACCGCTACGGTTTCAAGGGTGCTGAACGGCAGCGCCTCTGTCCGGCAATCGCGCCGGGAGGCAGTTGAACGCGCCTGTGAAGAGCTGGGCTATGTCATTAACCGCGCCGCCCGCACGCTGGCCTCACGTCGCAGCATGACGATTGGCGCAGTGGTGCCTACGCTGGCGACGGAAACGTTCTCCCGACCGCTGGCGGCTTTTCAGCAGCGGATCCACCAGTCGGGCTATACCATGCTGCTGGCCAGTTCCGACTTCGACCCGGATACCGAGCTGAAAGAGGTTAACAAGCTGGTGGAATACGGTATTGACGCGCTGATGCTGGTGGGCAACAGCCATCACCCGCGCCTGTGGGAGCGGATTGCGCAACAGAATATTCCCTGTATTCAGACGTTTTCTGTGGATACGCGCTATCCCAGCGTGGGGTACGACAACGAACTGGCGGCAGGTGAACTGGCCGCACACCTGCTGGCGCTCGGACATAAGGTCTTTGGCGTCATCGTCGGGACACCACCGTCAAACGACCGCGTATCGGATCGTATTACCGGCACGCGCCAGTCGCTGGCGGCGGCGGGCCTGACGCTGGACGAAGCCAATCTGGTTAACAGCGCTTTCACCATGAACGACGCGCGTGAGGCCATGTTCCGCCTGTTGGACGGGCCAAATCCGCCTACGGCGGTGATTTGCGGCAACGATCTGCTGGCTTTTGGCGCCATGCGGGCGGCCAGCGAACGTTATCTGCGCATCCCCAACGATATTTCGATTACCGGCTTCAACGACTATGAATATGCCGAGCATCTGGAACATCCGCTGACGACCATGCGCGTGGAGTTGGATCGTATTGGTGAGGTGGCTGCAGATTATCTGTTAGCCACGCTGAATGGTGAAGCTGCACCTGTGCAAACCCAGCTGAAACCCGAGCTTATCGTGCGAGGCAGTACAGGGTCCGCACCGCGCACGACAAAAGGCTAAACCTGATGCCGGGCCGTCAGTCCGTAGGCGGCAAAGGCCTGCATCGCTTCCTTTTCCCGTAAAAAATGGAGCAGGGCGGCGGCATCATCAGGCCTGGCCGCCCGGCTAAACACGCCGCCGGAAAAAGAGAGAACCTTTTGCGCTCCCGGCGGCAGCGGGCCAATCACCTTGATCCCTTTTACCATCAGAAGTTCGCTGATTTGCTGTACGGCAATGTCCGCCGTCCCCTCCAGCAGCTGTGCAGCGGTAAAGCCTTCTGCGATCGTCGTGGCACGCGCGTTTATTTCTTCTTCAATCCCTAAATTTTTTAACAGAGTTTGAAAATAAATACCGCTCGCGCCGCCCAGTGAATAGGCCACCGATTTTGCTGCCAGCAGAGCCTGGGTGAAAGACGCGACGTTGCTGATATCGGGCGCGACGGCATCGGGCAGCATGGCCAGACCCAGCGGGGAATCCACCAGTTCTACCCGACTATCGGCTGCCACCATGCCTTTGGCAATCAGTCTGTCCATTGCCTCACTGGTGACGATAACCGCATCCGCCGTCGCGCCACCGGCAATCGTGCTTTCGATGACCGAGGTCGGCTTCCAGTCAATAGTCAGCGGCGCGGCATGACTGCGCAGCCAGGCCTGTTCCACGGCCGCGAAGGGCGCGCGAATAGCCAGCACGCTGAAAAGGCGAAGTGTCTCTTTGCTCATGCCAGAGTTCCTGTTTTACGCAGATAGCTGCTGTCCAGCTCGCCAGGGGTGCGAACGCCGATCAGCGCCAGATCCCGGTCAATTTCATCGCGAAGAATATGCATGGCGTGCTCAACGCCCGCCTGGCCGCCAATTACCGCGCCATAAAGGAACGGCCTGCCCAAAAAGACAAAGTCCGCCCCCAGCGCCATCGCTTTCATTACGTCAGTGCCGCGACGAATACCGCTGTCAATAATGACCTTCATTGCGCCTTTATTCGCTGCAATCTCCGGCAGAGTCAGCAACGGCGGCACGGTATGGTCGAGCTGGCGACCGCCATGATTGGACAGGATTACCGCATCCGCGCCCAAATCGCGGGCGATGAAAGCATCCTCTGGCGACATAAGGCCCTTGATAACCAGATTGCCCCGCCACTTTTTCCGGATCGCCTCGACATGCTTCCAGCTCAGTTTATCGCGAGCCTGGGTATTGCGTACTTTGGCTGACATCATCGGCGGCCCGCGCTCGGCATCGGTATTTTCAAAATGCGGCGCGCCGTGGCGCAAAAAGGTTTGTGCCACCGTGCCCAGCAGCCAGCGCGGGTTCATGGCGCTTTGCAAAGCCACTTTTGGCGTGATTTTAATCGGCATACTGAAGCCGCTGCGCGTGTTGTGTTCGCGATTGCCCAGCATCGGCGTATCGCCGGTAACCACCAGCGTCTTATAGCCTGCGGCGGCAACGCGATCCAGCAGCCGATCGATACGCGGCTGATCGCCGGCCAGATAAGCCTGAAACCAGGCATCCGGGTTGGCAGCGTGCACGTCTTCCAGTTTGATTAAGGATGAGGCACTGAGGATCATCGGTACGCCCATCTCTTTGGCCGCCTTTGCCAGTGCGATATCTGCCTGGTAAGCGACAAAAGAAGCACCACCAAGTGGCGCAACGCCAAAAGGATGCTGATAAGTCTGTCCAAACAAAGTGGTGCGCTGATCGCGGCCGGAGACGTCCCGAAACATGCGGGGCACAAAAGTATATTGCCGGTAGGCTTCAAAATTACCGGCAATGCCACGGCCTGTTTCGACGCCGCCCGCCACATATTGATAAATCATATCTGGCAGGCGGCGGCGGGCGTAACGTTCAAAATCGTCCAGCGCCAGCAAATCGCGAAAAGGACGGGGGACTGCCTTCAGCGCCGGATTGCCGACGGTGGGCGCCGCGCCTGGCGGGACGACGGCGGCAGAGTGATTAGCAGATGAAGTCATAGGCATTCTCGGATCCAGGGTTAGCGATAACGCAGAGCGTGATGAATAAAAAAGCACTTTATTTTGTAAGCGCTTTCAATTCTGGCTAATCATCTCTAACATTTCAATAACAGTCCGACTGCATTAAGGCGAATTTATGTGACGCAGTTCACTTTACAGAGACATTTGTAAGCCCTTACATTAAACCATTGCCGTGGGATCGGCCTACGCCCCAGGAGAAGCACATGAACAGAATTATTTTACTGCACGCCACGCCGGTTGCGATGGCGCCTATACATAACGCGTTCAGCGACATCTGGCCGGAGGCGGAAACCGTCAACCTGCTGGATGATGGGCTTTCTCTGGATCGCGCCCGGGAAAGCGAACTGTCAGCCGGGTTAACTGAACGTTTTGTGCAGTTGGGCAAATATGGCTTTGCGCAGCAGGCGCAGGGTATTTTGGTTACCTGCTCCGCATTTGGCCCGGCCATCGATCGCCTGAGCGAGGCGCTGCCGGTGCCGGTGCATAAGCCCAACGAAGCAATGTTTATGGAAGCAGTGGCGCAGGGCAACCATATTGGGATGCTGGCGACTTTTGGCCCGGCCGTGGAAACCATGACCGAGGAATTTAACGACTATGTGGCGCAGCAGGGATCGGCGGCGAAGCTGACCACGCTGCTGGTGGCGGAGGCTATCGATCTGTTAAAGAAAGGCGATGCGGAGAGTCACAATCGGCTGGTTGCGGCACGAGCTAAAGAGCTGGCGCACT
This sequence comes from Erwinia sp., assembly GCF_031978025.1. Taxonomy (NCBI): domain Bacteria; kingdom Pseudomonadati; phylum Pseudomonadota; class Gammaproteobacteria; order Enterobacterales; family Erwiniaceae; genus Erwinia; species Erwinia sp. Next base: position 5,234 of record NZ_DALZCD010000058.1, on the reverse strand, counting down.
GCGACGTGATTATGCTGGCGCATTTTTCTACTTCCCGTGCGGCTGAAAGCGTCCGTCAACAGGTCACGATCCCGGTGCTGACCGCACCGCATGCCGCCGTCAAACGAATGAAAGCCAGCGTGCTTGCTGCGGGCGGGAGGTAATCGATGTTAATTGGCGTAATTGCAGATGATTTTACCGGGGCCAGCGATATTGCCGTGACGCTGGCGAAAGGGCTGGTCGGCGAGGGCGGGCTGCAGACCACACAGTATACCGGTGTGCCGACGATGCCCGCCGGGGCGGAGGTGGAAGCGGGCGTGGTGGCGTTAAAAAGCCGTTCTGTTTCTGCCAGCGAGGCGGTGGAACAGGCGCTGGCGGCCTGTCGATGGCTGCTGGATCAGGGCTGCGAACAGATTGTCTTTAAGTATTGCTCAACCTTCGATTCCACGGATCAGGGGAATATTGGGCCGGTAACGGACGCGCTGGCGGCGCTGTTGGAAGTGAATAGTGTCGTGATGTGTCCGGCTTTCCCGGCGCTGGGTCGCACGGTTTATCAGGGGCATCTTTTTGTGCACGATAAGCCGCTTAACGAGTCCGGCATGGAACATCACCCGCTGACGCCAATGACAGATGCGGATCTGCGGCGTGTGCTGCGGCGGCAAAGCGCCAACCCGGTTGCGCATATCCCATGGCAAACCGTGATGCAGGGCAGCCAGGCTTTACAGCAGGAGATTAACGTCCCGCAAACGCGCACCTTGCTGATTGTTGATGCGATTAGCGAGCACGATCTTATTACTATTGGTCGTGCCTGTACGGGCGCGAAACTTGTTACGGGTGGATCGGGAATTGCGCTGGCATTGCCGCATAATTTTATTGCTCAGGGGCGGGCAAGAGGAAAACAGGCGCAGGCTCCCCTTGTTGACGGGCCGGAAGCTATTCTGGTCGGTAGCTGTTCCGGGGCGACGCGTCTACAGATAGCCGAACATCAGAAAAACCATCCGGTGATGATGATTGAGGTAAAAGATGTGCTGAGCGGCGAAACAGGGCCAGCGCAGCTGGTCGCTTTTATCACTGAACATCAGGGACAGGCTCCGCTGGTCTATTCCTCTGGCGATCCTGATGCGGTAAAGCTTGTGCAGCAGCAGTACGGTCGGGAGCAGGTGGCGGCGGCACTGGATAAGCTGTTCGGCGAGACGGCGAAGCGACTGGTGGCTGGCGGTACGCGACGCATTGTGGTCGGCGGAGGAGAAACCTCCGGCGCAGTGGTCAGTGCATTAGCATTAGGCGCACTGACTATCGGTGCTGAAATAGATACCGGCGTGCCGTCAATGGTGTCACGCGGCAGCCAGCCCGTTGCGCTTGCCCTGAAGTCGGGCAATTTTGGCGGTAAAGACTTTTTTGCCAGGGCCGTCGCCGCATTGCGAGGGGGGCACTGACAAGCCCCTTGCACGCATAAAAAAGCCGCCCGTAGGCGGCCATATTGCGGCAGGGCTATTACAGCGTGCCGGTACCGCCATCGGAGCACCAGACCTGACCGGAGGTGTAGCTGGTTTCGGTGGAGGCCAGCGTCACATAAAGCGGGGCAATTTCCGCTGGCTGGCCCGGACGGCCCAGCGGGGCGGTGCCGCCAAACTGCTGTACTTTTTCCTGGGGCTGACCGCCGCTGGACTGCAGTGGCGTCCAGTATGGGCCAGGCGCAACCGCATTCACGCGGATACCTTCTTCGCCCAGCTGCTGCGCCAGCGCTTTAGTAAAGGCGGCGATAGAAGCTTTGGTTTGCGCATAGTCCAGCAGAATGGCGCTCGGGCTATAAGCCTGCACGGAAGAAGTGTTAATAATGGCGCCGCCTCGTGGGAGATGATCCACGGCTGCTTTAGTAATCCAGAACATCGCATAAACGTTGGTTTTAAACGTGGCGTCAAAATCTTCGGTGCTCAGTGTGCGGATCGATTCGTTGTACTGCTGGCGTCCGGCGTTGTTAACCAGAATATCCAGACCGCCCAGCTGGCTTACCGCGTCGCTGACCAGCTTTTTACAAAACTCTTCGGAACGAATATCGCCCGGCAGCGCGACGGCTTTACGGCCTTCGGCTTCAATCAGCTTGATAACTTCCACTGCATCCGATTCTTCTTCCGGCAGGTAGCCGATAGCCACATCTGCCCCTTCACGGGCATAGGCGATAGCAACCGCCCGACCAATACCGGAATCACCGCCGGTGATCAAGGCTTTACGCCCCTGCAGGCGACCCGATCCGCGGTAAGTTTTTTCACCGTGATCGGGTAGGGGGATCATTTTGCTGGCAAGGCCTGGCGCCTGTTGCGGTTGCTCCGGGAACGGCGGGGTCGGATAGTCAACGGTCAGCAGGGATTTTGATTGTTCGCTCATGATGTTTTCCTTCATCGGTGTTGAATCGAAAGCATAAGCCTGGCACAAATGTGATGTTTGTCACGTTAGGCCGTAAAAATTATCACGAAAAATCGCTATTTCCGCTCCTGATTAAGATTGTTTAGCTTAAAGGAAAAGTTTTTCTGGTAGAGTATGCCGCTAATTAAATCCTACGTTAAATAATATTTTTATGTTATTTGGTGGCGTGTTCGTTTTTCCCTTTCGGGGGGAGTGAAAGTGCAATGGCAAGGCTGTTTTTGATAAAGGTTATTAGTTATGTTGAATATTGAAACAGATTGTTGGCTTAATGTTGTAATAAGCTGGGTTAATTTTCTTGTATTTAGTCTGAGCGCCTTTGAATTTTATAAGTATTACCGGGGAACATGCTATTTCCTTCTGCCCTTTACCATTATTAACATCACTGCCGCCATTGCGCTGACGCTGCTGCTCTTCTGCCTCTCCGATTTGCAAAGAATGGTAAGAACAAGAACGGTGATAGTGGCAGCTACGCCCTCCGTGCTGGTTATTATGCTTTTCGCTTTTTTTGTTGTGCAGCAAGCTGTTAACTGGATGTTTTTTTATACCTGAGGGCTTGAGGAATTTAACGGTATCCCTTTTGTTATAATAAGTTATTAAAAATATCATAATTGAATGTTTTATTTCACCAGGTTGGCCGTAATGTTAAATCCTGCCGGGGTTATCGGCGTGCTTTCAGGTTGAAAAATTTACGTTTGCACAAAAAATTGCGGATAACGATCTGGCATGGTGGGGTTTAAGCTATCTTCGCCATAATCCAGGCGGCGGGAAAAGACGGGTGGCGAACAACAGTTGCCAGCCCGTCGCTTCTCCTTAATCAGTCCCTATTGTAATTTATAATGATACGAGGTACGGACGTTGAAATTTCACTCCAGTCCGGTTTTTCGCCTGACATAATGGCTGTGCGCTGCCGCTGAGTCGGCTTACGCATCATGTCAGGCATCGTTGGTGAATAGAGAATGTCTACTTTATCACGGTCCAGATTTTCAATAGCGCAGCCAGAAAGACACAGCGTGCCCAGCGCCAATAAAATTTCCCTTTTTTTCATTCACTCTTTCCTTGTGATTTTTACGATTTATCATCAGTAATAATTAACGAAACATCGGCTTCTACCACACCCTCGGCCATGCCTTCCGCCATTTTATGCTCAATAGCCTGGCTGGCGTTCAGTAACATTCTGTTGGATTCGCTGGCGAGCAGTTGGTCTGTTTCGCTGTCTTGTAAGTTAGTGCAGCTTTTATAGACGGTTTTAAAAAGCAGATTGCCATTGTCGTTTAACTGCTTTAGGCCTGCCAGTTCGTCGGAGCGAATATACGGCCTGTTCAAATTCCCTACGGAAGAAGGATGCAATAAGAACACAGCCGCAGGCATAACCAGCCTCTCTTTAGCGGCGCAATACATCAGTGTTGCTGATGATGCGGTCATAGCAATATTGACGGTAGTAATGGGGACCGCCGATTTTTTTATCGCCTGATAAAGCAAATAGCCGCTGTCCATATCCCCGCCGTAGCTGTTGATATAAAGCGTAATTTTTTTTAGCTCTGGCGAGGTATAGTGTAATCTGTCCAGCGCTTCGATAAGCTCCAGCGCTTTATTGGGTATGATTTCACCATTAAAAATTATGCGGGCTGTGGTGAATTTCACCGGCCTGATATCGGCACGTTGCGTCAGGGAAATTGCTGCATGGGCTGGAACCATAACCGTACTTATCCATCCGGCAAGGGCGATTGCCGCAGTTAATGTTCTTTTCATTATTATCCTTAATAATGCGTACATAAACGAAGTGTTATTGCCCTTACAGATTAGCATTACTCGGGGTAATAAACTTTGAGGTAAGGCAAAGAGTGAAAGGTAATAAGAGTCTGGTAGGAACTAATCCGACTCACAGCATGAAACGATAGCCGACACCGGTTTCCGTGCGCAGGTGGCGTGGCCGGGCCGGATCCGCCTCCAGCTTCTGACGCAGATGCCCCATGTAAATCCGCAGATAGTGGCTGTGTTCCGAGGCGTTTGGCCCCCAAACTTGCACCAACAGCTGGCGCTGCGTCATCACCTTGCCATGATTGTTCAGCAGGACGGCAAGCAGCCTGAACTCGGTTGGCGTAAGGTGCAGCGCTTCGCCCGCGCGGGTAATACTTCTTGCCGCCAGATCGACCTGCACATCGGAAAAGGAGAAAACCGGATCGTTTTGCGTATCGTGCTGGGTACGACGCAGCGCTACCCGCAGCCGCGCCTCCAGTTCGCCAATACCGAAAGGTTTGGTCAGATAATCATCGGCGCCCGCATCCAGCGCGGCGATCTTATCTTCCTCTTCGCTGCGGGCAGAGAGCACTATCACGGGTTTCTGGCTCCACTGGCGAAACTCCCTGAGAAAGGTAAGGCCGTCGCCATCCGGCAGACCTAAATCCAGGATCACCAGGTCTGGTTTACGGGTAGCGGCTTCCAGCAGCCCGCGCTGTAGCGTACCGGCATCGAAAACTCGTAGGGCGCTGCCTTCCAGCGCGATGCGCAGAAAACGGCTTATCTCTTTTTCATCTTCAATAATCAGAACGGTCGTCACAACGCTTCACCTGTTTCTTCTATGTCCGGCAGCGGCACCTGCGTCAGGCTGATTTTGAAGCTCGCGCCGCCTTCTGGACGTTGATGGGCAGTAATCACGCCGCCATGCACTTCAACAATCGCCTGACAAATCGCCAGACCCAGGCCGACGCCAGGAATAGCCGATTCCCGATCGCCCCGGGTAAATTTAGCAAAAAGCGCCTGCTCCTGACCAGCGGGTAAACCCGGACCGCTGTCCCAGACCTCAATAGCCAGTTCGCCCGGGCGAGTTTGCG
>NZ_DALZCD010000057.1:0-18994 GCF_031978025.1 Erwinia sp. | reverse complement strand
ACTATCTCCTCCAGATAAGGCACCTTAGCCAGCTCATCGACAATGTGGTCGAGAGCCGGACCTTCCAGTTCTGAAAACAGCGAAGGCAGGATCAACCCCATTTTGCGCCGCGTGGCAAACTGCACCAGTTCCTGCTCCAACTCCTCAACCGGCCGGGCAGTAAGGTTATGAAAGTTGGTAATAACGCCATTCTGAAAAAAATCACTCATCGCGTGTTCCTTAAGCCAGGCCCGCTGAACGGGCTGCATGGGAAATCTGTTATCCGGTAATGTAGTGCGTCAGACCTTCGCTCCAGCCTTCCGGGCCGAACCCTGCGCTGTAAAATACTTCTTTCTGGCGCGTCAACGTCACGCCGGTTTTGCTGTAGCCCTTGATCACTACAGCATAATCCACTTTCTCCAACATGGGCGCATCGTTAGGGCCGTCGCCCAGACCGATAGTAATCCAACGGCCCCTGCCGTGAGGAGGATAGTGCGTCAGCAGCCAGTCGAGGGCCGCGCCTTTACCGCGTCCCTGATTCATCACGTGCCAGAAGCGCCCCCCCTGCACCAGTTTCAGCTGTTCGGCTGCCAGCGCCTGTTGGAAAGCGGTGAACTGCTCGGGGGTATCCCGCCAAATCAGGCTCTCCGATCCTTCCCGCATTTTCGCCAGTGTGGCATCGTGCGGTGACAGCCCTGTCCAGTCAGCGACTTCTTTTTCCGTTACGTCGGCGAACCCCGTAAATTTAAAGCCCTGAGCCTGACGCAATTGCTGCAGCGTCTCGCAGATGCTGGGGTAATTTTTACCGGATACCTGTCCGGCCGCGGCAGGCGTTTGCTGCTGCCACTTCACCACGGCACCGTTTTCCGCAATAAAAGGCGAACCGAAGATATTCAGCGCGCGCTGTAAAGGCTCAATTTCCGCCGCCGTCTTGCTTGAACAGATGACCACAGGGATGTCCGCGTCTTTCAGACGCGCCAGCCAGGGTGAGGCAGCCTCCCAGCTGTAGGTATGATGATCCAGCAGGGAACCATCCAAATCCGTCACTATCATCAGGGGATCGCGCAGCGCCGGCATTGTTCTTTCTCCATAGCCTGAGGCAAGTGACTCAAGTATAGCGGTATTCAACAAAGGCGCTGGGCAGAGGCACATTTGGGCGAGACGCTCACAGCAGGAATTTTCTTAAAAATCAGCAGGAACCCTGGTAAGCAGCTACTTACATTTTAGCTGGCGACATCACGGGGCTGTGAGCGCAAAGGGTGGATAAATTCACAGCAAAAAAAGCGTGCGCCATGAAGTTAAGAAAATTCTTAATGTCCACAACCGATACGCTATAGAGGTAGAGATATTTCTCTGTAGCGAATTTTATTATTTCCCCGGCCTTTGGCCGGGTTTTTTTTCGCCCCTGACCGGCCGGGGGCCGGAAAAAAGGAAAAAAAAAGCCCGCACTGCGCGGGCAAAAATCCTTGTTACTTTTTAGGTTGACTGCTCTTTTGGGGGGAGCAGTAGGAACAGTGTATGCCCTGGCGTTGTCAGAAGTCTCACCGTGAAACGTTAAAAAAGCGAAAAAACGCCGTCATTACGTTGTTTTACATGCGGCGACAGGCGCAACGGCAGATTCGGGCTATACTGAACAAACGATTACAAAACAAGCTGTTATCCGCGCTATGGAGGCGACATGGATTTTTTACGTATCATTATTGCTATTCTTCTGCCACCACTGGGTGTGTTTATGCAGGTCGGCTTTGGCGGCGCCTTCTGGTTGAACATTCTGCTGACGCTCTGTGGCTACATTCCGGGTATCGTGCATGCGGTTTGGGTTATTGCCCGTCGTTAAAAGAACCGATTTCCGGGTAAGATGCGCTATCTTATTTGTAGCGCACTCTACCAGGAGAAAAAGATGAAGGTAAACGATCGGGTCACGGTCAAGACCGACGGCGGGCCACGGCGCGCCGGCACGGTACTGGCGGTTGAAGATTTCAGCGAAGGCACGATGTATCTGGTTTCGCTGGAGGACTATCCGCAGGGGATCTGGTTTTTTAACGAGGTGGGGCAGCGGGACGGTATCTTCGTAGAGCCGCACGCCGATTAACCGGGCAGCATAAAAAGAAAAGGGCGATATGTTCGCCCTTTTTTATGTCTGCTTTAAAATTTTTCCCAGTTATCACCGTTCGCCAGCACCGGACGCAACGGCGCGGCTTTTGTTTTACTCACTGGCGCGACCGGTTGAGAGAGACCGCCAATACGGAACGCCGCCACGGCCTGAGTCAGACGTGACGCCTGCTCTTCCAGCGAGGAAGCCGCAGCAGAAGCCTGTTCCACCAGCGAAGCGTTTTGCTGGGTAACGTTATCCATTTCCGATACGGCCTGGCTGACCTGCTCAATGCCCCGGCTTTGTTCGTCGGAGGCAGAGGCTATCTCCGCCATAATGTTCGTCACGCTGCGTACGGCCTCGACAATAGCCGTCATTTTCTCTCCTGCCTGACCCACCTGAATGGAGCCTTGATCGACAAGGCCGACCGATTCGGCAATCAATGCTTCAATCTCTTTTGCGGCCCCGGCGCTACGCTGCGCCAGATTGCGCACCTCGCTGGCCACCACGGCAAAACCGCGGCCCTGTTCGCCAGCCCGCGCTGCCTCAACGGCGGCATTCAGGGCCAGAATATTGGTCTGAAAAGCGATACTGTTAATCACATTGGTGATTTCAGCGATCTTCTTCGAGCTGGTAGAGATATTATTCATGGTGCCGACCACACCGGAAACGATATCGCCGCCCTGACGAGCTTTACCAGACGCATCACTCGCCAGCTGACTGGCATGGTGCGCATTTTCCGCATTCTGCTTCACGGTCGCCGTAAGCTGTTCCATGCTGGCTGCCGTTTCTTCCAGCGCCGCGGCCTGCTGTTCGGTACGGGAAGAAAGGTCGGTATTGCCCGCTGAAATTTCGGTTGACCCCTGATAGATAGCTTCTGCGCCTTCACGTACCGTGCCAACCGTTTTCATCAGCGCCTGCTGCATGGTCTGCAGGTTGCTGCCGAGCATACCGATCTCACTGCGGCCCCAGGCCTGTGGGGGAGCGGTCAGGTCTCCCTGAGAGATGCGTTCAATTCGCTGCACCGCCTGGCGCAGCGGAGCAATAACCACGCGACGCAGGAAAATAAAGGTGGCCAGCGTCAGTAGCAGCGCAGCGGCAAAAGCGCCCGCCATCATAATAAAGCCCATACGGTTCTGCGCTTCAGCCATTGTATTAATCTCAGTGGCTCGCTGGGTACGGATAGCGATGGCTTTCAGCAGGATGGCGTTATAGTCGTCATCAAGGGCACGCGTGAAATCTGATTCCCGTGTTATAACGCTTTCAAAGCTACCATCTTTGGCGCTTTTCATCATCGGCAGCACGCCCTGGCTAAGATAAGCCGTAAAGCGAGTATTCAGTTCGTTATCCAGCGCTTCATCTGCCGGGGTTTTAATCCGTCGGTTCATGTAAATTTTGAAATTGTCGGAAGCCTGCTGGATGCGCTTTTCTGCTTGTTTAAGGTTCTCGTTAAACAAATCCATATCGCCTACGCGTACCGCTGTGCCCGCGTGAATGATATTTAGCCGTGCCGTACGCAGATGGTTAGAACTGTTAGAGATGGCCATGCGTATCTGGATTTCTTCCGTAGCGTCCTTAAGCGATTGATTGCCATGGGTCAGATAATAACTGGCCAGGCCAATACACAAGGCGAACAGAAACAAAATGGCGCCAAGAATAGCGGTAAAAAGGGGAACCAGGCGCAGGTGCTGCCAGAAACTTAATTGAGAAGAACCTGTCTGTTGGGGGAGTGCTGCCATGTCCTTTTGCTCTCTGTCTGGGTAAACGAAGCGGCAGGCTTCGCTCTGTTTACAACTCATCGGCAAAGGACAAAAAAAGGTTAATAAAAAAGTGTGATCCCGCTAACAGTTATCACTAAAAAAAAAGCCGGCAGATGCCGGCTTTTTTCTGACGCTTAACGAACGTTGACGTAAATACCGCTGGTCACGTTATCGGTCAGGCGTACCACATGATATATGACCTGTTTATTATGGGTCTTAATCTTGCGTTTGATATTGCCTTTATGAGAAGAAACCGTTTTGGCCTTAATCTGCATTTTGTCCGAGATCTGAATGGTATCGTGACCGGACATCCACATTTTAAGCATGTTCGACTCGGTTTGGCTTAGCGTCAATGGATGAACATCGAAACCAGCGGAATAGCGAGGAGACACGTTAAGTTTCTTCTGGAAATAGGACAGAAGTAAGTTATCGAGTGTAGCTGGCTTAATCGATTTTGACGTAATAATCAGGTTCTTACGAACGTAGAGGTATTCCTCAAAATGGATGTTAGAGATAGCCATGAAAATAAAGAACAGCGTGTCAGGGTGCTGCATAATAATATTTCTTATGCGCTCGCTGGCATCTGCTTCATAAATAAAACAATCTTCGTTAATAAAGACAACGCCTGGTTGAAGCTGTTGGCATTTAACTTGAAGCTGATCAATGTCGGCAACGGAAGTGATATTTTTCTTTTTAACACCCTTCACAGACATGTAATCAGTAAGGCCTAAGCGTGTATAGCTGCATGAATCCATTATAATTGTTGGCATAATTGCGACCCTCACCAAATTGTTATTCGTTTAAACTAACGATGAATTACGCGTTGTGTAAGTTACGAGAGTAATATGTTCTGTTTTCAATTTTATTATTTGTACTCAGCATGACGTTTGTCAGCAGACGCTGAAAAAAACCTTTGCATGCTCAATGTAACCGTTTAATTCAGGCAATAAACCCACGACCAACGCGGTAAAACATCCGTAGACAGATGGAGGATCTGACAGAAGTTTGCCGCACTGCTTTGTGAACGTCGTCACTATCGCGCAGAATGGAGAAAAATCTGATAGGACGAATCCTAAAAAACATTCATTGCGCGAATGTGTGCCGATAAATGGGGCACTAAACCTGCTGTGAAATACGATTTGCTACAAAAATAGCGGCAAAAAATAAAATTTCCAGTAAAAACAGACATTTTTATCTACCCTGGTGCTTAACATTTAAGCAACATTGCATCCGTTTCGTTAAATAAAATACGCTAACTGGCATTTAATAAGAATAATTTTCACAGAATAAGGCGATTTATCAGATTTTCCTTAAGACTTTTCCGGTATGTATGGTTTGAAAAATGCGCAAAAACATTCTACACGCTTAACAATGTATTAGCGGGGCATGTTAAAGCGGTACTGAACATGACGGAATACTTAAGTTTATCTGGCAGGAATTTCGCTCAGAATCTGTGAGAGTAAATCAAATACTTCGCTGAATAAATGCTCACAAAATGGGGCGAACAGCGGCATCATCAGGCTCATGAAGATAAGACCGATTGATAAGGTGATGGGGAAGCCGATAGCAAAAACCGACAGCTGAGGTGTAACACGGTTTAACAAACCCAGTGCCAGGTTAACAATGAGCAGTAGCGTGATTAGGGGTAGCGCTAATCGCATTCCATTAAGGAAAATCAGATTGGCTGCTTTTGTTAACGCCAGAAACGCGTTGCCGTTGATTAGGTCACCGCCGATGGGCAGCGTATGAAAACTGTCGGCAACCATCGAAATTAACCACAGATGACCGTTAAAAGATAAAAACAGCAGCATAGCCAGCATATCGATAAGACGGGCCAGTACCGGCATATTCAGATGACTGGAAGGGTCGAAAAAGGTGGCAAAAGAGATCCCCATTTGCAAACCAATTATTTCACCCGCGGTTCTGACTGCCGCAAAGGCAAATTGCATCGTAAAACCGATAGCCACGCCAATCAGAATCTGCTGAATCAGCAGCCAGAAGCCGCCAACTGAGAACAAGGTCACATTAACCGGGGGCAGAGAGGGGATCAAAACCCAGGTGATCAGTACCCCTAAACCCAACTTGACCTTTTTACCGATCGATTTTTCGCTGAGGATAGGCGCGGTCATGATTAATGCCAGCACGCGAGCGAGGGGCCAAAAAAGCTGCCCCATCCATAACACCAGCTGACTGCTATCGAAGTTAATCATTTAACCGATCATATTAGGCAGGTTGGTAAACAGGTTACGCATGTAGTCCAGTATCAGACCCAGCATCCACGGACCAGCCACAACGATAGTCGCCACAACGGAAAGGATTTTTGGAATAAAAGAGAGCGTTTGTTCGTTAATCTGCGTCGCCGCCTGCAGCAGGCTGATCAGCAGACCGCTGAACAAGGCCGCCAGCAGCAGCGGGGCCGCCAGGATCAGCGCAACGTGCAGCGCATCATGACCAATTGACATAACCGATTCAGGTGTCATCACGACTCCGGGAAAATTAAAGGCCGATAGTGTCGCGACATGTCGCGTCGCGAGCGTTGTTGGGCGACTTTATCGCCCGACTATTATGAGTAGAAGCTTTGCGCCAGCGAGCTAATCAGCAGCTGCCAGCCGTCTACCAGCACGAACAGCATCAGCTTAAACGGAAGCGCAATGGTCGCGGGCGGTACCATCATCATCCCCAGCGCCATCAGCACGCTGGCGACCACTAAATCAATAATCAAAAAAGGAATAAATACGGTAAAGCCAATCTGGAAGGCTGTTTTCAGTTCGCTGGTCACGTAAGCCGGCAGCAGAATACGCATCGGCACCGCTTCCGGCCCCTGCAGAGGCGGAGAGTTAGCCAGGCGAGCAAACAGAGCCAGATCCGCTTCACGAGTCTGACGCAGCATAAATTCACGCAGCGGCTGCGCCCCTTTATCCATCGCATCCTGCATGCTGATTTTATCTTCGCTAAACGGCAGATAGGCGTTCTGATAAATCTTGTCCAGCACCGGGCTCATAATAAAGAAGGTTAAAAACAGCGCCAGGCCCAGCAGGACCTGGTTTGGCGGTGCGGACGGCGTGCCCAGCGCGTTACGCAGCAGGCCAAAAACAATGATGATGCGAGTGAAACTGGTCATCATCAGTAAAATGGCGGGCAGGAAAGTCAGCGAGGTGATAAACACCAGCGTCTGTACCGGCAGTGACCAGCTCTGGCCCCCGTTTGCGGTAGGACGGCTGACCAGGCCCGGCAGCTGAGCATGAACCTCAGGTGCCAGCAGCAGCAGCAGCGCTAAAAAAGGAAGAATGCGTTTCATTTTGGTTTTCCGGCGCGTTTAATAAGCTCGAATACCTGACGGAAATCGCCAGCGGGCTGCGGCTCTTCCGGATTTTCCTGCACTGGTGAAGGTGGCAGGGTATGCAGATGAGTAATCTGCTGCGCGGTAACGCCCAGGACCAGCCGGGCATCCTGCACGTCGACAATCACTACGCGTTCACGCTGCCCCACCTGACAGGTGGCGCTGATAACGATATCTCGCTGGCCGCGCTTGCCCGTTTTCGGCGCAAAACCGAAGCGTTTCGCCAGCCAGGCACAGGCCAGGATCATCAGAATGATCACCGCCAGTACGCTACTGACCTGCGTCAGCACGGAACCGGTAGAAACGGTCGGCTGACCTACCGGCTGCTGCGTTTGTCCCGCCGTAGCCGGCGAATGCACCGCCGGCTGTGGCTGAGTCTGGCTCGTGTTCATTGGCGCTTGCTCCTGCTGCGTCTGGCTGGCATTCGTCATTAGCGGCTCAGTCGACGCATACGCTCAGACGGCGTGATGATGTCGGTGATGCGGACGCCGTATTTATCGGCGACCACCACTACTTCGCCCTGAGCAATCAGGTAGCCGTTGATCAAAATATCCAGCGGCTCGCCGGCGAGGCCTTCCAGCGCCACCACGGAACCCTGCGTCAGGCGCAGCAGCTCTTTGATGGTCATCTTGGTGCGGCCCAGCTCAACGGTCAGCTTGACCGGAATATCCATAATTAAATCGATATCCTGCAGCGAACCGGCGATATTATTGCTTTCCAGCGATTTAAACACCCCTTCGGACGCGGGACTGGTTGAGTTTGTCTGCTCGTTCAGCGCGTCAGCCCAAAGGTCGTCCGCAGAGAGATCGTCAACGGACGGCTTATTGGTGTCACTCATGGGGCTGTTCCTCATTCATCGAGTTCAAAATCGGGTTAATCAGATGTTCTACACGCAGCGCGTACTGCCCATTCATGGTGCCGTACTGGCTGGTTAACACCGGGACGCCATCGACATGAGCGATAATGCGATCCGGTTTTTCTATCGGTAATACATCGCCAGGCTTCAGGGCCAGCAGGCGTGAAATCCGCATCGAGACATCAGCAAAGTTCGCGATCAGCTCCAGTTCGGAGTGCTGAACCTGCTTAACCAGCGTCTCACGCCAGTTCTGATCTTCCTGACGCGAGTTCTCCAGCGGCGGGTTGACCAGGGTTTCACGCAGCGGTTCAATCATGCTGAACGGAATGCAGATATTGAACTCGCCAACCAGGTTGCCAATCTCCACCTGAAACGGCGTGGTAATCACGATATCGTTAGGTGAAGTAGTAATATTAGTAAACTTTACCTGCATTTCGGAGCGAACATACTCCACGTCCAGCGGATAAATCGGTTTCCATGCATCACTATAGCCTTCCAGCGCCAGCTTCAGCATTTTACGGATGACACGCTGTTCGGTTGCCGTAAACTCGCGGCCTTCCACTTTGGTAGGGAAGCGACCGTCTCCGCCAAACAGGTTATCCACGGCGATAAACACCAGGCTCGGCGAAAACACTACCAGCGCCGTGCCGCGCAGCGGCTTCAGATGGATCAGGTTCAGGTTCGTCGGGACCGGCAGGTTGCGAGCAAATTCATGATAAGGCTGAATCTTAATCGCGCCCACCGTGATGTCCGGGCTACGGCGCAGCAGGTTAAACAGCGCCATCCTGTAAGAACGAGCAAAGCGTTCGTTAATGATCTCCAGCGCCTGCAGCCGCTCGCGAACCATGCGACGCTGGGTATTGGGATCGTAAGGACGAATATCATTGTCGCCCGCCGTGCTGGTATTTTCTTCCGCCGCGCTGTCGCTGTCGCCATTGAGCAGCGCGTCAATTTCCGCTTGTGAGAGAATGCTGTCGCCCATTTTGCCCTACCTCAGGATAAAGGCGGTGAACAGAACGTCCGTCACCTTCTGCGGAGGTTGTCCCGGCACCAGTGGCGGTGCGAGCGTGGCTTTAATTTGTTTAACCAGCTCCTGCTTGCCCTGTTCGCTGCCCAGTGATGAAGCATTCTGGTTAGAGAGCAGCAGCAGCAGACGGCTGCGCACTTCCGGCAGATAATCATTAACGCGCTGTAACGTTTCCTGGTCGGGCAGACGCAGCGTAAAGCCAACGTACAGCACGCGATCGGGGTCGTTATCCGGATTAATCAGGTTAACGGTAAACGTATCCAGCGACAGGAATACCGGTGCTGGCGGCGGCGCAGGCTTTTCAGCTTTCGCCGTCTCGGCAGACCCGTGCATTTTATGCCAGACCAGGTAACCTCCTGCGCCACAAGCAGCCAGTACTACCAGCGCTATCAGGATAATCAAGAGTTTACGTTTGCCGCTTTTGGCTTTCTTCTCAGTCATACGGGCGATAATTCCTGTGAGTATATTCAAGAGCCGGGAGTGCCTGCTCTCTGACGACGTTATGGGCAGATTATCCCGCATCGCTCGCTAAACAATAGGGCGAAAAGACGCGGGTTTTGCCGTTAACTTTGGCGTTTGTGATCGTCAGGCGAAAATATCAACGGCATTGCTGCCCGAGGCGCGTGACTGCAGGGAGGCAGGAACAGCAATGGGGGTGATATCGCTGTCGGTGTCACCAGCCAGGCTGAACGTGTTGCCACGGCTGTTATTACGCTGTTCCTGCTGGCCGCCAAAGCTCTGGCTCTGGGCCTGCGCATCGCTGCTGACGTTAGTCTGGCCGAGGTTGATACCGTTTTGCGCCAGCGCTTCTTTCAGCTGTGGCATAGCGGCTTCCAGCGCGGCGCGAACCTGACTGTGGTTCGAAACCATGCTCAACTGCGCCTGATCGCTGTCCAGCTTCAGGCTAATCTGGATGCTGCCCAAATCCTGAGGATGCAGATGCAGTTCGGCAGTCTGCTGACCGTTGCGGCTGAACATCACAATCTGCTGGCCCAGCGCCTGCTGCCATTCCGGGCTACCCAGCTGAGAACTCAGCTGTGGCGCAGCCGGTGCGCTGACCACCGAGGTTGTCGCAGGCGTTATGGCGGCGGAAGCGGCGCTGATAGCTGAAGGCGTAATGGCCGTCTGGCTGGACGCACCGGCACTGTCTTTGTCGCTATCTTTCGTCACCTGTCCCAGTACCTGCTGGAAAGCGCTGTTCAGCGTAGCGACGTCGTTTTTCGGCGTATCTGCCGCTGCGCTCAGAGGCGTATTACCGTTTAGCGTACGGCTGCCGCTCTCTTTCGCGTTTTCATCGCCACTGACGGCAGGGGCGTTGGTGCCGCCCGCGTTGGCTAACAGTGAGGAAAGGGTAGCGTTAGCATTGCTGTTACCGCTTTTAATCGTGCCCTCGGCCAGGCTGTCGCTGCCTTTAGCCAGCGTGGCGGCCGGCTGCTGCTGCGCCTGGGGCAGCATAGCGAATAGCGCCTGCAGCGCTTGCATATCGCTGCTGCTCAGCGGCGTAGCGGCAGCAGCAGTCTCGCTGCCGTCGCGTGTCTCAGTCAGTGCGAGCTCTTTGCCATCAGCTGGCGTTTTCGTCGGCTGTAACAGGGCGTTCAACGTTTCCGGTTTATCCAGCGCGGCCAGCAGCGCGTTAAGCTTTGCTTTCGGCGAGGCGGCGTTTTTATCGTCGGTTGCGGCTACGGCAGCCACAGCCGAAGCGGGCAGGGCAGTCTGTCCCTGTTGTGCCAGCAGTTTATTGCCCAGCAGCGCCAGGAAACCTGCGCTGCCGGCATGTGCGCCGTGGGCCGTTGCCGTGCCGCCGATGTCGGTGCCTACATCAGTAGCGTCTGCCGCAGCGCCGTGGGTAGAAGCGGTTGCGGTTTTCGCCGCGGTGTTAGCCAGTGGCAAAGTGATCATTCGCCTTTCCTCAATGATGCCCGTTGGGCAAATTCATCCATCCGTTTCTGATCGAGACGGTTTTCCTGTAATAGTGCGGTTGCTGCCGCGCGAGCCTGCAGGGTTTCATAAGCATGAAGCCGCTGCTGCTTGTCACGCCACAGGCGCAATGCGTTTTCTACCCGACCATTCCACTGCGCCAACTGCTGGCGATGCTGGGCAATCGCCTTTTCCAGCGTCTCGATAAACTGGTGGTAGTTGTACCAGCGGGTGCTGTTAATCCCTTCCGCCATGGTGTTGTTCAACGTTTTGCGATACTCGTCCTGATAGTTCAACAGCATATGCAGCTGCTCGTCGGCCTGTTTCTGGCCGCGACGAACGTCGCCCAGCTGGATAGCGGCTTTTTCCAGATCTTTCTGCGCCAGACCGCATAAGGTTTCAATCGGCGATGCGTGTTTTGCCATCAGTCAGCCCTTATCCAAAAATCGCCTGCAGATGCAGACAGGCGTCGTCAAACGTACTGCGCTCAAACATGCCCTGCTGCAGGAAGGTTTCCAGTTCCGGATAGAGCTTGATGGCTTTATCCAGCATAGGATCGCTACCTGCGGCGTAGGCGCCCACACTCACCAGATCGCGGTTACGCTGATAGCTGGAAAGCAGCTGTTTAAACTGGCGAACCCGCGCGTAGTGGGTGTCATCGATCAGGTGCGACATCACGCGGCTGATCGAGGCTTCAATATCAATAGCCGGATAGTGGCCAGACTCTGCAAGACGACGCGACAGCACGATGTGGCCGTCGAGAATGGCACGCGCGGAGTCCGCAATCGGATCCTGCTGGTCATCGCCTTCGGTCAGTACCGTATAAAAGGCAGTAATGGAGCCGCCGCCATCAATACCGTTACCGGCACGTTCCACCAGCGCAGGTAACTTGGCGAACACGGATGGCGGATAGCCTTTGGTCGCTGGCGGCTCGCCGATGGCCAGGGCGATTTCACGCTGAGCCATGGCGTAACGAGTCAGGGAATCCATAATCAACAGCACGTGCTGACCGCGGTCGCGAAAGTCTTCCGCGATGCGCGTGGCGTAAGCCGCGCCCTGCATACGCAGCAGCGGAGAAACATCCGCAGGCGCAGCAATAACTACCGAACGCGCACGGCCTTCGGTGCCAAGAATATTTTCAATAAAGTCTTTAACTTCACGGCCACGCTCGCCAATCAGTCCCACGACGATCACGTCGGCTTTGGTGTAGCGCGCCATCATGCCTAAGAGCACGCTCTTACCTACGCCGGAACCGGCGAACAGGCCCATACGCTGGCCGCGACCCACGGTCAGCAGCGCGTTGATCGCCCGCACGCCGGTGTCCAGCACGTCGGTAATGGGCGTACGCTGCAACGGGTTAAAAGGCGGCGTAATCAGCGGTGCGCGGTAGCCGGTTTCCGGCGCAGGCAGCCCGTCCAGCGGACGACCGCTGCCGTCGAGTACGCGTCCCAGCAGCTCCGGCCCCAGCATCAACTGCTTGCCGCTGTGCTGGCTGTCACCGGCCACGCGGGCATAAACGCGTGCGCCTGGCAGAATGCCTTCTACTTCTTCCAGCGGCATCAAAAACAGCTTCTGGCCATTAAAACCGACGACTTCACTCTCGACTTCGCTGACGCCGTTGCCGTCCATACGTTCGATTACACAGGTAGCGCCCAGCGGTAGCTGCAGGCCAGTCGCTTCCAGCACCAGGCCGGTGGCGCGGGTCAGGCGGCCATAGCGGCGAACGTCCGGCACATTGGCCAGACGCTGTTCGAAAGAATCCAAGGCGCCAAGCCAGCGCGATAAGCGAGAGGTGGTCATTACAGTTCTCCCGGTGCAGCAAGGCGGCAGAGTTCATGCCAGCGTGTGGCGATGCTGGCGTCCAGGTCGCCATCTTCGGCGCTGACTTTACAGCCGCCGGGATGGATAGAGTTGTCTGCCAGCAGGCGCCAGCCGTGCAGGCTAAGCATGGCGCCCAGCGAATGTTCAACGCGCTGCAAATCATCCGCATGCACGCGCAGCGTAGGTTTGCTGCTGAACATAGGTTCCTGCTGGATCATGCCCTGGATTTGACGAAGCAGGGCGGTGCCGTCAACGTGCGGTGCCTGGCCAATCACCTGACGAGCGGCCTCCAGGGCCAGCTGCATCAGGCGAGCCGCGATCACGCTGTCCAGCGCTTCCAGCGTCTGGGAAAACTCGGAAACCAGCTGCTGCATACGTGCCTGAAGCGGCGCCTGCTGCTGCTGTGCCTCGGCCAGCCCCTGTTGAAAGCCGGCTTCATAGCCCGCTTTCTGTCCTTCGTTAAAGCCCTGCTGATGCCCCTCGGCGTAACCCTGACCCTGCGCTTCGCTGCGCGCCTGATTTTGCATCTGCTCCAGCTCGAACTGCTGCTGGCTAAGCGGATCGTTCTGCAGATCCGCATCCGCCAGCGGCGCTTCCGGCTCGTCGAACGACGCCATCAGGGGCTTGTTGGGCTGCCCAAGATCGTTGGGCTGCCAGCGCTGCCAGGGCAGCGAAGATTTATCAAACATACTGTTCCTCGCCGCCGCCAATCACCATCTCGCCGCTTTCTGCCAGACGACGAACGATAAGCAGAATGGCTTTCTGTTCGGTTTCCACTGCCGACATACGCATCGGGCCGCGGTTCGCCAGATCGTCGCGCAGAATATCTGCCGCACGTGCTGACATGTTGCGCAGGAACTTCTCGCGCAGCGGCTGCTCGGAGCCTTTCAGCGCCACCAGCAGCGATTCCGATTCCACTTCCTGCAACAAACGCTGGATGCTGCGGTCGTCGACCTCCACCAGGTTTTCGAACAGGAACATCTCGTCGATGATTTTCTGCGCCAGTTCGCCGTCGAAATCGCGTACCGCTTCGATAACCGCTTCTTCCTGCTGCGTCTTCATCAGGTTGATGATTTCCGCTGCGGTTCTCACGCCGCCCATCTTCGCACGCTTGAGGTTCTGACCATCCAGCAGGCCATTCAGCACCTCGGTCAGTTCGGCCAGCGCGGCTGGCTGTACGCCACCGAAGGTAGCGATACGCAGCATCACATCGTGACGCAGACGTTCGTCGAACTGAGCCAGGATATCGGCTGCCTGAGAACGCTTCAGGTGTACCATAATCGTAGCAATAATCTGTGGATGTTCATCACGGATTAGATCCGCCGCTGCCTGCGGTTCCATAAAGTTGAGCGTTTCCATGCCCGTAGTGGTTTCGCGCGTTTCCAGAATATCTTCCAGCAGGGTGGCCGCGCGCTCTTCGCCCAGCGCCTTGGTCAGCACGGTACGCAGATAGTCATTAGAGTTGACGCTCAGCGCCGCAAACTGTTCGGCATCGGTTTCGAACTCGCGCAGAACTTCAGTCAGTTGCTTGTGAGAAACCTGGCGCATGTTAGAAATCGCGGCGCTCAGGTGCTGCACTTCGCGGGCGCCAAGGTGTTTAAACACCTCGGCTGCGCGGTCTTCGCCAATCGTCATCATCAGAATGGCGCTTTTTTCGGTACCGTTGAGACTCATAGCTCGTCCTTCATCCACTGGCGAATGACCAGAGCCACCACGCGTGGGTCGTTTTCCGACATCTCACGAATACGCTGGCTCATGACCTCAGCACTCATGCGGTGCTGAGACTTACGTTCTTGATCGAGATCGTCTGTCGACAACTTCACGGAGACGGCTTCATTATCATTGCTACCCATTCTTGACTGGGTCGCGGCTTCCACCATCGCTTTCTCCTGAAGCGCCTTACGCTGCAGCTGTGGGCGAACCAGCTTGCGGTAAAGGATCCAGGCCACAATCAGTACCAGCAACCAGCGTCCGCCTTCCATTACCTGGTCGATAAAGGACTGCTGCTGCCAGAATGGCAGGTCGCCACCGATTTCCTGCGTATCGTTGAACTGGGAGTTCACCACGTTCAGCGTATCGCCGCGCTGCTCTGAGTAGCCCATCGCTTCACGCGTCAGGTTATCAATCTGTTTCAGCTGCGCATCGGTTAACGCTACCGGCTTACCGGCCGCGTCGGTTTTATAGTTCACTACTACTGCCACAGAAAGACGTTGTACTTCACCCACATTCATCTTGGTATGCAGGATGGTGCGGTCTACTTCGTAGTTCGTGGTGTCATCATTGCGGGTGCTTAACGGCCCGGTTTTCGTCGTGCTGCTGTTCTGGTTCGCCGTGGCATTATTTGCCGTCGAGCTGTTTGCGCCATTCGCGCCATTCGCGCCGTTAGCAGGCGTGGTCACCGGTGCGCTGTTAGCAGGCGCAGGCTGGTTAGAAAGTGCGCCAGGCACGCCGCCAGACTGACCGCCGGACTGCTCGCTGTTGCTGCTCTGCCGTGAACGAATCGCCTGTTTAGAAGGATCGGCATTAGGCTGATACTTCTCGTCGGTCTGTTCACGAGCGTTAAAATCAATTTGCGCCGTAACCTGAGCATGTACGTTGCCGTTACCCAGAATCGGGTTCAGGATCGCTTCGATACGCTGCTGGTAGCGGGTTTCCACATCGGTGGCGTATTTCAACTGCGCATCGTTAAGATCGCGGTCAGCATTTTCAGACTGCGTCAGCAGATGACCGGCCTGATCAACCACGGTCACGTTACCCGGCGGCAGGCCGGCAACGCTGCTGGAAACCATATGCACGATGGCGCTGATTTGACCCTGGTCCAGCGCGCGGCCAGGCTGCAGCGTCAGCGTAACGGATGCCGTTGGCGCTTTCTGTTCACGGACAAACAGTGACGGTTTCGGCATGGCAAGATGTACGCGTACGTTCTTGACCGGGCCTAATGTTTCGATAGTACGGGACAGTTCGCCTTCCAGTGCGCGCTGGTAGTTAACCTGCTCGCTAAACTGGCTGATACCGAACTTTTCCTGATCCAGCAGCTCGAAGCCGACCGCGCCGCCTTTCGGCAAGCCCTGCTGGGCAAGACGCAGACGCAGCTCGTGTACTTTCTCTGCAGGCACCATCAGCGCACCGCCCTTATCATCGAACTGATAAGGAATGTTCATCTGGGTCAGCTGAGTAATGATGGCGCCGCCATCTTCGTCGCTGAGGTTGTTGTAAAGTACGCGATATTCTGGCTGTTTAGCCCACAGCACCATGGCGATAACAATGGCAACGGCAGCCGCCGCAGCGATGATAATCGGGATGCGAGGATTTGCCTTTAAACGAGCAAAAAGGTCGTTCATACCTTTCTTCTCTGGTTGATCCTGCGTGACAGTTGCATTCATGACTCTTTCCCGCCTGACAGTTGACCGGACTGTTTCGTGTAGTGTCGTAACAAATCTGACTCCCTGATGTGCTGGCTAAACAAAATTAATCCACCTCTTATGGGGTGCCATTATTTTCTGAAATGGAAAATTCGATGGCTGGATAAGCTATGACTTTTGCGCTTATTTACGGGCTTTGTCTTATTGACATTGTGGTAAGTTTTCAGACAGCAAAAAGCATCCCCATTTTTTAACCGAGGTAAGTCATGGCAATTCAGGGTATTGAGAGCGTAATGCAGCAGCTGCAGACCGCAGCGATTCAGGCCAGCGGTAAGCAAACCGATGCGGCCAGTCACGCAGACTTTGCAGACGCAATGAAAGTTGCACTGAATAAAATCAGCGACACGCAAACCGAAGCGCGGACTCAGGCGCAGGATTTTGAGATGGGCAAACCCGGCGTGAACCTGAATGATGTGATGATCGATATGCAGAAGGCGTCTGTCTCTATGCAGATGGGCATTCAGGTACGCAACAAGCTGGTCAACGCCTACTCTGAAATCATGAATATGCAGGTTTAGTGAGGGGAAGTGGCTGGTAATGAGTGGAAAGGCGACATAGCTTCCTGTTGGGAACACGTATGTAGCACAAACTCATTTCATTTGGAGTTCATAAGCACTCACTGCTGGTGGTTATTGTCTTCCATCCAGGTCCCCTGGATCCGATAAAGCATTTTGGCGTCAGCGTGACCCATTTGTGATGCGACGAAGTATGGATTCGCGCCTGCAGACAATGACCAGCAAGCATAAATGTGTCGTGCCTGGTCTGCTTTCCTGTGCCGCAGGCCCGCTCTTTTCAGTGCCCGATCCCACTCCGGCCTAAAGAATCGACAGCATAGTGAGAGCCACAGCGCCCGTTTGTGGCATTCACCCGCGGATTAAACACGAATGTCTCCTGGCCAGTCGTCCGGGCGAATTCGCACGTGTGCAATTTAAGGAAACATGCGCGTCAGTTCCCGCCGAGCGCGAAGAACATTAACGGCTGCATCGACCAGGTCGATTATCCTAACTTCCGTTCAGTTTTGGGTGGAGTGAA
This sequence comes from Erwinia sp., assembly GCF_031978025.1. Classification (NCBI taxonomy): domain Bacteria; kingdom Pseudomonadati; phylum Pseudomonadota; class Gammaproteobacteria; order Enterobacterales; family Erwiniaceae; genus Erwinia; species Erwinia sp. Next base: position 1,748 of record NZ_DALZCD010000057.1, on the reverse strand, counting down.
CCCATCCTGCTGGGTGAGAGTGCGCTGAACAGTGATGATTCTTGCTGTAAGGTCGGTATCTTCCCCTACCAGGGCGCATCACTCGCTGTGCTTCATACCTGTTAAAATACGGAAAATATTACCGGGGTCGGACTGTGCGCGTGGTGCGCAGAAAGGCGTTAGTGCATCTTTAAATCAAGGACGCTCAGCGACGTGCTGGCAAAGAAATTTGATAAAACGCACCGATTTCTCGTTGCTAATCTGGTCGTTATCCTGATGGTCGGTTAAGCTTTGGGACTATAAAAGCGTCGCCTGCGCGCTGAAATTTCTACAGTAAGACCGCTCTCCTTCCATGTCAGTACTCCCGTCTTGCCGTATAAAGCGACGAGTGAGCATAGCGCTTACGACGCGGGTAACTGCTTTTATTCTCTTCAGGTGAGCACCTGTCTTACTTTTGTAGGGTAATACCTTTTATTTTCTTATCCTCTCTACAGCTGCGAACGAGCCGGTTTTTTTCGGGCTGGCTACACGTCTGCATCCAGCCCGAAAAAAACCGCCACAATGGGCGGTTAATGGCAGATTACTGCTCTTCGCCGAAATAATGTTTTCTTACCACAGCACCGGCATAGCTTCTTTGTACGAACAGCATGATGCGGCTGGCTTCGTTACTCAGAACAAATTTTTTTGACCCATTATCTTTATAAAACCTCCATGTAGTTCCCAGGTATTGGATGTTTTTCGCGTTTTGCATTCGCTTTACCTTAATACGCTTAAAACTGTTCGGTTTTTCCTCAACAGTGCTGCGTGCAGCCTTGCGAATGAGCGACTTATTAAGTATCGAACGATGCATGTTTTTCTTGAGGCAATCCGTAAAAAAAAGTAGCGAGGTTAACGAACAGCCTGTTTTACCCTGGGCCAGGGACTACCTTACGCAGGGAAGGACAGGTCTGATGCAGATCGCTGTAGGGTCATCGGGCAGAGTCTGTAACGTCCGGATAATGGGGTTTGATACGGTATGGAAGTTTTCATAGATAAGGCTGCTGCAGTATGGACAACAGGCCAGTTCAAAAAAAGAGGGCGGGTCAAAGGCTAAAGTAGTGATGTCGACGAAAAAAATACGCATTCTCGGGAGGGAATTGAATATTTATGCAGCACGTTGGCATAACGTTTAGCGATATGAGGTAAAAATAGTGCTCTTATCAAATCTTGAAGGCAGGCTTTAATGGCAACATTGATAGGTTCAGCACTGATTTTTTTTACTCTGCTTCTTCTGGTTACCTTCGCTCATCGCAAACGCAGTGCAAAAAATATTTCGGCACGACTTGTTGCGGAGAAAAGATAAACAAGTTTTGACTGTTACTGTATGAACAGAGCGTCGATGTTGAGGTACAGATGGCACGACTGCCTTCGCTGGAGAATATTTTCGGCTGCGAAGTCTCTTCAGTTTAGCGCCGATAGCGGAAAATGGCCTCAGAGCCTGCGAATAAAACGCGAGGATCCTGGGGATCTCACTGCGATCGTGACGGTCTTCCTCAGACGCACTGAGAGGCAGCTGAACACGTTACAACAGCTATTAAGGGGTAACAGAGCGTTAATGGCAAAAAGTGCTGTGGCAGCGTTACAGCCGTGTTTTAGCAGAAGTCTCCATATCGGGCGAACCTGTGAAGAGGCTGAATGAGGACGAAACAGGCTAAAAGAATAAATAATCGCACTTATCGAGGTTAAAAGAGGGTAAAATTCGACAGGAGAGCGAGGGAGTGTTAGGCTGG
>NZ_DALZCD010000056.1:8025-19006 GCF_031978025.1 Erwinia sp. | reverse complement strand
TAGCTGATGGCGTAAACCGGCCAAACGCAAGCCATTCGCTCAACGTTTATATTTGAAACGCAGGTGTGAGCGTACGTTGCTGCGTCAGCAGGAGAGCCTGCTGGCGCACTTCCTGCCAGATAACGTCTGCCGCAGGCGACAGCGAGCGATTTTTTCGCCTGACCAGCATAATGGAACGATTGATTTCCGGCGTTATCCTCCTTACCAATAGCGGCCTTCCCTCCGGCAGCGGCAGCGCAAGCGCCGGCAAAATGCTGATGCCTATTCCTGCCTCCACCATCGGATAAAGTGTCGCCGGATGCCCAATTTCCTGGACAATGTCCACTTTTACCTGCTGCAAACGCAGCGCCTCATCGATCAATACCCGGCTGCCTGATGAATAGTCCTGCAGCACCAACAGCCGATTATTCAGCATCCGCCAGCTAATTTCTTGTTCGGCGGCGAGCGGATCGTCCAGGCGACAAAGCAGCAGAAAAGGCTCTTCCAGAATCGCTTCGCCCTCCAGATCGTCTACCTGCAGCGGCCCTATCACAATACCGAAATCCACTTCCGCATTGCGGATGCTTTGCAGCACCCACTGCTGCGGCCGATCGCGCAGCATGATTTTGATTTCAGGAAACTGCAGCTGGCTGGCGGCCAGGCACTGCGGCATCAGATGCGCGGAAATCGTCTGGCTGGCGGCGATCCTGACCGTCCCGCTGCGCTGCTGTCCGTAGCTACGCACATCCAGCAGCGTGGTGTTCAGCTCTTCCAGCAGGCGCTCCAGACGACTGGCCAGCTGCACGCCAGCTTCGGTTAGCATAACTTCACGCGTGGTGCGATCGAGCAAACGAATACCCATTTCGCTTTCCAGTTCTTTGACGCTATGACTCACCGCTGACTGGCTAAGCCCTATCATTTGCCCCGCCTGGCTGAAACTTTTCTGCTGCGCGACGGCGACAAATACCCGCAGCTGCCTGAGCGTATAATTCATCGATTTAACTCATATATGAATTCAATAAATCAATTTTATTTCTAAACCCGGCGGGCGCACAATAGCGACATTGTTTTTATTAACGAGGCATTAACAATGCGGTTTCTCCGACTCGATCCCATGATGGTTAAGCTGATCATCACCGTGCTGCTGGCAACCTTCCTGCCCGCGCGCGGTCATTTCGTTTCTTTCTTTGAATGGCTTACCACGGCCGCTATCGCCCTGCTGTTTTTTATGCACGGCGCCAAACTGTCGCGGGAGAAAATTATTGCCGGTGGCGGCCACTGGCGACTGCACCTGTGGGTAATGATAAGTACCTTCGTGCTGTTTCCCTGCTTTGGCCTGCTGTTTGTCTGGTGGCATCCGCTGCCGGTCGGTGCAGAAATCTATACCGGTTTTCTCTATCTCTGCATTTTGCCCGCAACCGTGCAGTCGGCGATTGCGCTGACCTCGCTGGCAGGTGGCAACGTGGCGGCGGCGGTGTGTAGTGCCTCGGCTTCCAGTTTACTGGGCGTGTTTATCTCGCCACTGCTGGTCGGGCTGGTCATGAATGTGCATAACGATGCCGCCAGCGGTAGTCTGGCACAGATTGGCAGCATTATGCTGCAGCTGCTGGTGCCCTTTATTTTGGGCCATATCTCTCGGCGCTGGATTGCAGAGTGGGTGGAAAGGCATCGTGGGCTGATTGGCAAAACGGATCAGGCTTCCATTCTGCTGGTGGTCTACTCCGCCTTTAGCGAAGCGGTGGTAAACGGCATCTGGCATCGCGTTGGCGCAATGACCCTGCTCTATATCCTGATCGGCAGCCTCGGCATTCTGTTTGTGGCGCTGTCCGTTAACCTGCTGGCGGCACGTCTGTTCGGTTTCAACCGGGCTGACGAAATTACCATCCTGTTTTGCGGGTCAAAAAAGAGCCTGGCAAACGGCGTCCCGATGGCGAATATCCTGTTTCCTTCCGCTGCCGTGGGCATCATCGTGCTGCCGCTGATGATTTTCCATCAGGTGCAGCTGATGGTCTGCTCAGTACTGGCGCAGCGTTATAAAAAAGCAGGCGAAAAACAGGCAGAAAAGCCCGTGCAGAAAACTAAAACGGTTGTAGAGTCGCAAAAATAACCGCATCGGGGGAGGCTGCCTCCCCCGATTTTTCAGCGTTTTGAGTGAGTTAAACCGGCCTTCCGGATCGTCAATCTTTATGGCCAATGCCAGATCTGGAAAAGGAAGGCCACTTCTTCCGATTGCTCAGTTTCTTTTGAGCGGCTTAACCAGGCCTTCCAGACCTTCAATCTTTATTGCCAGCGCCAGCTGCAGTAGCTCACCCAGGTGACCGGCAGGGAATTCGTCCTTACGCGCAAACCACAGCAGATAAGGTTCCGGCAGGTCGATCAGGACACGCCCTTTATATTTCCCAAAAGGCATTTCGGTGTTCGCAATCTCAACCAGATGCTCTTTTTCCATTTACTCACCCAGCAATCGGATCATTTCTGCTTCGTCGATTACCGCGATTCCCAGTTCCTGCGCCTTAGCCAGCTTGGAACCCGCGGCTTCACCGGCGATCACCAAATCGGTTTTTTTCGAGACGCTGCCGCTGACTTTAGCGCCCAGCGCGGCCAGGCGATCTTTGGCTTCATCGCGCGAAAGCTGCGTCAGCGAGCCGGTCAGAACCACCGTTTTACCGGCGAAAGGACTGTCTATCTCTTCTGCTTTGACGATCGTGACTGCTGGCCAGTGAATACCGGCCTCTTCCACCAGCTGGCGGATGACGTCACGATTGCTCTCTTCATCCATGAAATTTCGTACGTGAGCAGCGACCACCTTACCGACATCCTGCACGCCGATCAGGGCGTCCAGATCGGCGCTGATAATACTCTCCAGCGAGCCAAAATGTGCGGCAAGATTGGCTGCCGTTGCTTCGCCCACTTCGGTAATGCCCAGAGCATAAAGGAAACGGGCCAGCGTGGTTTGCTTCGATTTTTCCAGCGCGTCCACGACGTTTTGTGCAGATTTCGGCCCCATACGATCCAGACCGGTCAACTTACCCGCGGTCAGCTTATACAAATCGGCTGGCGTTTTGACGTACTCTTTTTCCACCAGCTGGTCGATAATCTTATCGCCCATCCCGTCTACGTCCATCGCACGGCGGGAAACGAAGTGTTTTAACGCGCCTTTACGCTGCGCGCCGCAAATCAGGCCTCCGGTACAGCGAGCCACCACTTCACCCTCTACGCGTTCTACATCAGAGCCGCAGACCGGGCAGTGGGTCGGGAAGGCTACCGCTCTGGCATCCGCCGGACGCTCGGCCTCAATTACGCCCACTACCTGTGGGATAACGTCGCCCGCACGGCGGATGACCACCCGATCGCCGATGCGTAATCCCAAACGTTCTATCTCGTCAGCATTGTGCAGCGTAGCGTTGCTGACCATCACGCCGGCTACCTGTACCGGTTCCAGCCTGGCAACCGGCGTTATTGCCCCGGTACGGCCTACCTGAAACTCAACGTCGCGCACATGCGTCATCTGTTCCTGAGCCGGAAATTTGAAGGCTATTGCCCAGCGCGGCGCGCGTGCTACGAAGCCCAGCTGCTCCTGAAGATCCAGCGAATCAACTTTAATGACCACGCCATCAATATCGAAGCCGAGGGTAGCGCGATCCGCCTCTACGTTACGGTAGAACGCCAGTACTTCTTCCGGTGAATGGCAGAGACGTACGCGGTCGCTGACCGGTAATCCCCAGGCCTGAAACTGCTGTAGCCGTCCCAGATGACTACGAGGCATTTCTCCCCCTTCCAGCAGGCCCAGGCCATAGCAGAAGAACGTCAGCGGACGCTTAGCGGTAATGCGCGGATCGAGCTGGCGCAGCGAACCAGCGGCAGCATTGCGCGGATTGGCAAAAACTTTACTGCCGGTCCGACGCGCTTCTTCGTTCAATGCCTCGAAGCCTGCCTGCGGCATAAAAACTTCACCACGCACTTCAACGCGTGCCGGAATATTGTCGCCATGAAGCCGCAACGGTATGGCACGAATGGTGCGCACATTAGAGGTAATATTTTCACCAATGGTGCCGTCGCCGCGCGTCGCCGCACGCACCAGCAGGCCGTTTTCATACAGCAGGCTGACCGCAAGACCATCCAGCTTCAGCTCGCAGCAGAACGTGATTTCATCCACGCTTTTCAGCCGGTCCTGCACGCGTTTGTTAAAGGCAAGATAGCTCTCTTCATCAAAAGCGTTATCCAGCGACAGCATCGGGATTTCATGGCGTACCTGTTCAAACGCGCTCAGCGGAGCGGCGCCTACACGCTGGGTTGGCGAATCAGGCGTAACCAGATCGGGATGGGTGGCTTCCAGCTTGCGCAGCTCCCCCATCAGTCGATCGTATTCGGCATCCGGCACTACCGGCTCATCAAGCACGTGATACTGGTATTCGTAATGGCGGAGCGTGGTTTGCAGAGCGATGATTTTTTCTTGTACGGATTCCATAGCGGCACCATAGCGATAAAAAACCCCCGACTGGCGGGGGTCTTGTGTACAGAGAGGAAGGCGTGCCGGTAACTCAGGCATTCGCCTCAATAACGTCACGAATGCGGTTTTTGTAGGTCTCCAGCTTTTGCGGCGTCATCATACGGCGCTCGTCGTCCAGCACCACGCCCCCCACGTCATCAGCAATACGTTGGGCAGACTGCAGCATCAGCTTAAAGTTCTGATTCGCATCTCCATAAGAAGGCACCATCATAAAGATAGAGACGCCAGGCGTAGAGAAATCGCCCATTTCTTCTGGATTAAACGAGCCGGGTTTGACCATATTCGCCAGGCTAAATAGCACAGGGCCGCTGCCTGCCGGGCTGAGATGGCGATGGAAGATATTCATCTCACCAAACTGGAAACCAGCCTGCAGCACACCCTGCAACAGGGCTTCACCGTTCAGGACGCCACCGGCATGAGCACTGACGTGCAGCACCAGTACCGTTTCTTTAGCTTTTTCCTGCGGTGCTTCCGGCTGCTGTGGCTCGGGCTCTGCTTCCGGTTCAGGCTCCGGGACCGCAAAGGCGGGTTCCGGCTGAACAGGTGGCTGTGGTCGAACCGGCTGCGATGGCTGAACCTGGGAAGGCCGAACGGGCTGCGGAGCAGGCTGTGGCGCTTCCGGCTGTTTGCGGCTTACCGGAACAGGCGGTTCATCATCGGGTTCGTACGGCAACTCGCCGCCGAACAGCGGGTCCAGCTCGGGAGATTCATCCACAGGCTGCTGATGGCGAACAGGTTCTGGCTGGGCGCGCATTCGGGTTGGACGCGGCGACACTGGCTCGTCAACACTGCCGACCGCCGGCTCACTTTCTTCTGCTTTACGCACACGAGGGCTTTTGCCGCGAGCGTTACCCGCGTCATCGTCAACGTCGTCAAAAGCCTCTTCTCTATCCTGTTTTAAACGTTTGTGAGGACGATCGCGAAAAACGGATGAGCGCTCTTTACGGCTGGTCCAGAAGCCGTGAAGCAGAAGCGCTATTATAGCGATCGCGCCAACAACGATTAATATCAGACGCAAATCCTGCATCATTGTATTCTCTGTTGTTCCAATACCTTGCCACCGCGGCAAACTTTATCCCCTAACTGTATTTGCCCCGCTGCACAAGTGCAAGTCCGTGCAGTATTTTCTGACAAATAAGCGTGAAACGACACAGTTATTTGCTGTTTTTTCGCGCAAATCTCTTCGGCTCAGCGCAAACGGCTGAGTTATGATAGCCGTGCACGGCTTGTTAACGTAAGGAAAGCAGACATGGCTATACACCGTACCGGCGCTTCCGGTAATGGAATTCACTATTTCGCGCAGGGCTGGCAGCTGATTCGTCTGCCCGGCATCCGCCGCTTTGTTATTGTGCCGCTGGTGCTCAATTTTGTCCTGATGGGCGGCGCGTTCGTCTGGCTCTTTTTTAAGCTTAAGCAGTGGCTCCCTGCCTTAATGTCCTTTGTACCGGACTGGCTGCAGTGGCTCAACTATCTGTTCTGGCCGCTGACGGTTATTTTTGTGCTGCTGGTCTTCAGCTATTTCTTTTCAACCGTAGCTAACTGGATAGCCGCGCCCTTTTGTGGGTTGCTGGCCGAGCAGCTGGAAGCCAGGCTCACCGGTAAAACCCTGCCCGACAGTGGCTGGACAGGTATGCTGAAGGATATTCCGCGCATCATGAAACGTGAATGGCAGAAATTGGCCTGGTATCTGCCGCGCGCGGTGGTATTGCTACTGCTCTATTTCATCCCTGGATTTGGGCAAACGGTCGCCCCCGTGCTCTGGTTTTTATTCAGCGCCTGGATGCTTTCTATCCAGTACTGCGATTATCCGTTTGATAACCACAAGGTCAGTTTCCGGCAGATGCGCACATCGCTGAAACAGCACAAAACTGACGTGATGCAGTTTGGCGCGCTGGTGAGTTTATTCACAATGGTACCGATACTGAATCTGGCGATTATGCCTGTAGCCGTTTGCGGCGCAACCGCGATGTGGGTCGATCGTTATCGCAGCGGCCTGGGGCAGCGACAATAAGGCTTATGCCTTTTGTTTTATCCTTATCGCTACAGAACATATATATATACTATTTCTTTACTTCCTTGAAAAATTGAACCGGGTATGCTTGATGCTGTTACCATTTTTCATACAGTTAAGGACGGGTTATGAGTAAGATCTATGAAGACAATTCGTTAACAATCGGCCATACGCCTCTGGTTCGACTGAACCGGATTGGTAACGGACGCATTCTGGCTAAAGTCGAATCCCGTAACCCGAGCTTCAGCGTTAAATGCCGTATCGGCGCCAACATGATCTGGGACGCCGAGAAAAGAGGCATCCTGAAACCTGGCATTGAACTGGTGGAGCCAACCAGTGGCAACACCGGCATTGCACTGGCCTACGTGGCCGCCGCACGCGGCTATAAGCTGACGCTGACCATGCCGGAAACCATGAGTGTGGAGCGTCGCAAACTGCTGAAGGCGCTGGGTGCGAACCTGATCCTGACGGAAGGCGCCAAAGGCATGAAAGGCGCGATTGCCAAAGCGGAAGAAATCGTGGCCGGCGATCCGGACAAGTTTGTGCTGTTGCAGCAATTCAGCAATCCGGCTAACCCGGAAATCCATGAAAAAACCACCGGGCCAGAAATTTGGGAAGATACCGACGGCGAGGTTGACGTCTTTATCGCAGGCGTTGGCACGGGCGGTACGCTGACCGGCGTCACGCGCTATATCAAAAATACCAAAGGCAAAAAAGATCTTATTGCCGTGGCGGTAGAGCCTACGGATTCCCCGGTCATTGCTCAGGCGCTTGCTGGCGAAGAGATCAAGCCTGGCCCGCATAAAATTCAGGGCATTGGCGCGGGTTTCATCCCGGCTAACCTGGATTTGGCTCTGGTCGATCGCGTCGTGGCCATCACCAACGAAGAATCTATTTCTACCGCACGTCGCCTGATGGAAGAAGAAGGTATTCTGGCGGGAATTTCCTCCGGTGCAGCGGTTGCCGCCGCGCTTAAGCTGCAGGAAGACGAAGCTTTTGCCAATAAAAATATCGTTGTGATCCTGCCCTCTTCCGGCGAGCGTTACCTCAGCACGGCTCTGTTTGCCGATCTGTTCACCGAGAAAGAATTACAGTAGTGCTGGCGGCTTCCTGAAACTGTCTGAAAAAGCACCCGCCGGGGTGCTTTTTTGTGGAGCGCGTCAAACTTTTGCCACTTTCTACATTGCTTTTACCCGCGGGTGTCTGGTATCTAAGCAACCAATTATTTCGAACCTCAAAATTAATCGCTGCGTCAATTGCCTGTGGCTGAATCGATTTACCGGTTTGGCGCGAAAGCAGAAAGCACGGCATAATGAAGAGGGAGAAAGCGCAGCCGGTGCGTCATGTTATCCGTGCGCTATCTGTCATATTTCGGCGCATTTCTGGCACGTTGTTAAACACGGACCTGCGCGAGACATTCAGGCCAAAGCGGCGCCGTCAGGCTAAGCTTTGGAATAACGCCAAATAAATTAAGTTGGGGAAACAACATGTTCCAGCAAGAAGTTACCATTACCGCGCCTAACGGTCTGCACACTCGCCCTGCCGCTCAGTTTGTTAAAGAAGCCAAGGCTTTCGTTTCTGAAATTACCGTGACCTCCAACGGCAAATCTGCCAGCGCCAAGAGCCTGTTCAAACTGCAGACGCTGGGCCTGACTCAGGGCACCGTTGTGACGCTGTCTGCAGAAGGCGAAGACGAGCAGAAAGCCGTTGAGCACCTGGTCAAACTGATGGCCGAACTCGAATAAGCGTCAGCTTTTTCCACGCGACAGGCACTTTATTGCAACATAATTGATCGCGGACAGCATGTCCGCGTTGTTGTTTTAATACAGTGGAGCGCCTGTCAGATGCGGGTGGCCGCCGGGTTGTTTACCGGTGCCGGGTTCGCCGCAGTTTCTCGCTCGCGAGTATCAGTAAATAAAAAGGTAGGGTTATGATTTCAGGCATTTTAGCATCACCGGGTATCGCTTTTGGCAAAGCGCTTCTGCTGAAAGAAGATGAAATAGTCATCAACCGGAAAAAAATTACTACCGACCAGGTTGAGCAGGAAGTCCAGCGCTTTCTCGACGGTCGCACCAAGGCTGCTGCGCAGCTTGAGGCGATCAAAACGAAAGCCGGTGAGACATTTGGCGAAGAGAAAGAGGCCATCTTTGAAGGCCATATTATGCTGCTGGAAGACGAAGAGCTTGAGCAGGAAATCATAGCCCTGATTAAAGATGAGCTGGCCTCGGCCGATTCGGCTGCCCACTCCGTCATTGAAGGCCAGGCGAAAGCGCTGGAAGAACTGGACGATGAATATCTGAAAGAGCGTGCCGCTGACGTGCGCGATATCGGTAAACGTCTGCTGCAAAACATTCTTGGCCTGCATATCGTCGATCTTAGCGCGATTGCTGAAGAAGTGCTGCTGGTTGCCAAAGACCTGACGCCTTCTGAAACCGCGCAGCTGAACCTGAACAAAGTGCTCGGCTTTATTACCGATCTGGGCGGCCGCACTTCCCATACTTCCATTATGGCGCGCTCGCTGGAGCTGCCGGCCATCGTTGGCACGGGCGACGTGACCAGCCAGGTGAAGAATGGCGATTATCTGATTCTGGATGGCGTAAACAACCAGGTTTACGTTAATCCTACGCCAGAGCAGATTGATGAACTGAAAGCGATTCATCATCAGTATGTGACGGAAAAGAACGACCTGGCCAAGCTGAAAGATCTGCCGGCGATTACGCTTGACGGTCATCAGGTTGAAGTTTGCGCCAATATCGGCACCGTGCGCGATGTCGCGGGTGCAGAGCGCAACGGCGCTGAAGGCGTCGGCCTCTACCGTACCGAATTCCTGTTTATGGACCGTGACTCGCTGCCAAGCGAAGAAGAACAGTTCCAGGCCTATAAAGCTGTGGCGGAAGCAGTCGGTTCTCAGGCGGTTATCGTCCGCACGATGGATATCGGCGGCGACAAAGATTTGCCTTACATGAACCTGCCGAAAGAGGACAACCCGTTCCTGGGCTGGCGCGCTATCCGTATCGCTATGGATCGTCCGGAAATCCTGCACGCTCAGCTGCGTGCCATCCTGCGTGCTTCCGCTTTCGGCAAGCTGCGTATCATGTTCCCCATGGTCATTTCCGTTGAAGAAGTTCGCACGCTGAAGGCCGAGCTGGAAATGCTGAAAGCGCAGCTGCGTGAAGAAGGCAAAGCCTTTGATGAAAAGATTGAGGCCGGCATTATGGTAGAAACGCCTGCTTCAGCCGCAATCGCGCACCATCTGGCAAAAGAAGTCGATTTCTTCAGTATCGGCACTAATGACCTGACGCAGTACACGCTGGCGGTCGATCGCGGTAACGATCTGATTTCGCATTTATACAACCCAATGACCCCTTCCGTGCTGACATTAATTAAGCAAGTTATTGACGCATCTCACGCTGAAGGAAAATGGACAGGGATGTGTGGTGAGCTGGCAGGCGATGAACGTGCTACACTACTGTTACTGGGAATGGGGCTGGACGAATTCAGCATGAGTGCCATTTCTATCCCGCGCATCAAAAAAATTATTCGTAATACGAATTTTGAAGATGCTAAGGCGTTAGCAGAACAGGCTCTGGCTCAACCGACAGCGGAAGAGTTGATGAACCTGGTCAACAAGTTCATTGAAGAAAAAACACTCTGCTGAGATCCAGAAGCGCTGGCCAAATATTACTGCTTAGGAGAAGATCATGGGTTTGTTTTCAAAACTTTTTGGCGATAAGTCAGATACTGCATCTGGTGCCATTGAGATCGTGGCACCGCTGTCCGGCGAAATCGTAAATATTGAAGACGTGCCGGACGTGGTATTTGCGGAAAAAATTGTTGGCGACGGTATCGCCATCAAACCTGCCGGCAACAAAATGGTAGCGCCTGTTGACGGCACCATTGGTAAAATCTTTGAAACCAATCATGCCTTTTCCATTGAATCGGATAGCGGCATTGAGCTGTTCGTTCATTTCGGGATTGATACCGTTGAACTGAAGGGTGAAGGGTTTAAGCGTATCGCTGAAGAAGGCCAGAAGGTGAAGAAAGGTGATGTGATCATCGAATTCGATCTGCCTTTGCTGGAAGAAAAAGCGAAATCTACGCTGACGCCGGTGGTTATCTCCAATATGGATGAGATCAAAGAGCTGGTTAAGCTGACGGGTAGCGTGACCGTAGGCGAAACGCCGGTAATCCGTATTAAAAAGTAATCTGCCGTGCCTGCATAAAAGGCCGCCTGAGCAATCAGGCGGCCTTTTTTTCAGCGTGGCGCATCGGAATCAGGGGACACGTTATGCCCCTTGCGGCCAGCGCATCACCCATTCTTAAGGCCAGTACGCCATCTATACCTTTAGACCGGTACGTCGTGCATTTTCAGACCAGCGCGTCATCTATCCTTCAGACCAGTGCGTCATGCATTTTCAGGCCAATACGTCATCTATCCTTCAGACCAGTGCGTCATGCATTTTCAGGCCAATACGTCATCT
>NZ_DALZCD010000056.1:0-7925 GCF_031978025.1 Erwinia sp. | reverse complement strand
ATCCTTCAGGCCGGTGCGTCATGCATTTTCAGACCAGCGCGTCATCTATCCTTCAGACCGGTGCGTCGTGCATTTTCAGGCTAGCGCCTCATCTATCCTTCATGCCAGTGCGTCATGCGTTTTCAGACCAGCGCGTCATCTATCCTTCAGACCAGTGCGTGACGCATTTTTCAGGCGAACGCGTCATCGATCCTTCAGACCAGTACGCCGCGCATTTTTCGGGCCAGCGCGTCGCCCGTTTTTCAGCCCAACGGGCCGCGGTATCCCTCAGGCCGCGCATTTTTCAGGCCAGCGCGTCACGCAGGCTGGGCGTCTCCTCCACATCATCCAGCGACAGCTCCTGTTCCAGTTCATGCATATGATGATCCATAAGCTGCTGCGCACGGCGGTTGTCCCCCGCCTGAAGCGCGGTGACTATTAAGCTGTGCTGCCCGGAGTGGCTTGCCGGGTCTTCGTTGCGCTGATAGAGCGCCACAATCAGCGAACTGCGTACGGTAAGATTGGTAAGAATTTCGCTGAGCACGCGGTTATCGCTAATTTCCGCCAGCAGAAGATGGAACTGCGACAGCTGCCGGACAATATCCAGCCGGTTGTTGCTGGCAATGGCCTCTTTTTCCGCCTGCCGCTGCGCGTTCAGCTCGGGCTGATAGCGCTGCATCTGCGCCGGGGTGATACCGGCTATAATGGCGGTTTCCACCGCGCGGCGGGCAGTGAAAACTTCTCGTGCCTCACGCGCTTCCGGCTTAGCGACCATAGCGCCGCGATGCGGCTCAATAGTGACGATATGCTGCATCGCCAGACGCTGTAGCGCACTCTGCACATGATTACGGTTAGCGGCCAGCACCTCGACAATCTGGGCCTCAATTAAGCGTGTGCCCGGCTTGAGCCGATGCTGCGCAATAGCGTCAGAGATGGTCTCCACGATGCGCTGCACTTCCTGTTGCTTACTGGACGACGCTTTATTCATCCCTTACCTCATAAACGTGAATAAAAGGTGTCGGGCAATCATAGCACCCTCGCCACGCTAAGCCACCCAGTGAGGCAGTTTCATCGTCAGTTCAAGGCCACCATTTTTACCGTTTACCGCACTGACCTCCCCCTGATGCGCCAGGATCACCTTACGCACGATTGACAGCCCCAGACCGTATCCTTTTCCGGAAAGCGGTGAGTTCACGCGCACAAAAGGATCGAAAATACTGGAAAGCTTGTCGGCATCCACGCCCGGCCCCTGGTCGGTCACGCAGAGAGTGAGCCAGTTATTTTCCTGCTGCAAGACAATCCTGACCTGCTGCCCCTGCCCGGAAAAACGCAGCGCATTACGCACCACGTTTTCTACCGCCGAACGGATCAGGTTGGCATCGCCTTTTACCGTATAGTCGCCGTGCCGATCGGCATCCAGGGTGATGTCCACACCGGACCCCTGAGCCTCATAGCGCGCGTCATTAGCGACCGCTTCCAGCAGCCCAAGCAAATCGAAATACTGCTCGTGCGTCAGGTTCTGATGTCCGGCACGCGACAGTGTTAACAGTTCGCCGATCATTTTATCCAGCCGTCGAGCCTCTTCATCGATTCTGTCGAGCGACTGCCCTACCGACTCCGGCGTTTGCCGCGCCAGCCCCGTTGCCAGCTGAAGACGCGCCAGCGGCGAGCGCAGCTCGTGAGAAACGTCGTGCAGCAGCTCCTCACGTGCCCTGACTAAAACCGCCAGTCGCTCAACCATCGAGTCAAAATCCTGCGCCACCACCGACAGTTCGTCATGTCGCCGACGCATTTCAGGAAACAGCCGCACGGAGAGATCGCCCCTGGCGACGCGGTCAAAACCCTCACGCAGCTGACGCATAGGCCGCGTCAGGTTCCACGCCAGAAATAAACTGAACAAAAGCCCCCCGCCGCCTGCCATAAACAGCATGGGTTCCGGCACGTTCAGAAAGCTGCGGTGACCGCCAACCATATGGCTATCCTCACGCAGGCCCTGCACGTCATAGCGCAGCTGATATTGTCGACCATCGGCACCGGTCACCCATTCAATGACTTCTTCAGGAAACTTGCCAGGCCGCAGATCACGATTGAGCATGCTTCGCGGCAGCTCCTGCGGCGGCTTTTCCATTACCCGCACCGAGAAAAAGCGGCGATCGTTAGCGGGCCAATCCGCCATCATATCGTCAAGCGCCTCCATACCGCCGCGCTGCAATACCGACACGGCCGACGTCATTTGCAGGTTAACGATGCGGCGGGCCGCCAGGTTTTCCGGCGGCTCGTGATGTTTGCCATAAACGGAGAAGCTCAGCCACAGCAGCTGGCTCATAAGCAGAAACGTCAGCCAGAAGCCCAGCAGGATCTTCCAGAAAAGCAGCCCGCGAAAGCCCGCCCTCATCGGATACGGTAGCCGATACTGCGCACGGTTTCGATGGTAATGGCCTCGCAGGTTAAGGCGGAGAGTTTCTGACGGATATTGCTGATATGCACATCCACGCTGCGATCGTAGGCTTCGCGAGGTCGACCCAGTCCCTTTTCCGACAGCTCGTCTTTGGAGACGACGCGGTCAGGCGAGCGCAGCAGCAGATCCAGCAGATTAAATTCCGATGCGGTGAGATCGAAGGGCTGCTTTTGCCATTCGCTGATGCGCGTAGCCGGGTTCAGCGTCAGTTCGCCCCAGTGGATCACCTCACGGCTTTCCACCACCATCGGCTGCTCCTCAACGCGGCGCAGCACGGCGCGCAGTCTGGCGACCAGCTCGCGCGGGTAGCAGGGCTTAGGCATATAGTCATCAGCCCCCATTTCCAGGCCGATAACCCGATCGATATTGTCGCCCTTCGCTGTCAACATAATCACCGGCAGGCGACCGATCTGTCGTACGTGACGCAGCACATCGATGCCGCTCATATCCGGCAGCATAATATCCAGGATCATCGCGTTATAGTCGCCCGACATCGCCCCTTCAATCCCCGCTTTGCCAGTCAATACCAGCGTAGCGTCGAAGCCCTCGGCAATCAGATACTGACTGAGCATGGTACCCAGCTCCAGATCGTCATCAACCAGTAAAATTTTCATGCGTTCTCTCTCTCAAGGTCAGGCGCTATTTTCACCTGTTGTTAAAACAATAGCAGCAGGTTTTACCCAATCCTTACAGTGTAAGGACGAGTGCACGAATTGAGCAGGAGAAAAGAGAAAAGTGGCCCGACAGGACGGGCCGATCGGAAAGAGGATCAGAGCGGGGACGTGTGGACGCCGGTTGAAAGGTATCTGTCGCCACGATCGCAGACGATGGCGACAATAATACTGCCGGGCTGTTCCTGCGCGATACGCAGCGCGCCAGCCACGGCTCCGCCAGAACTGACCCCGCAGAAAATGCCTTCACGCTGGGCCAGCAGCCGCGTGGTCCCCTCCGCTTCCTGCTGGGTCATATCCAGGATGCGGTCGATCAGTTCCGGTCGATAGATGGCAGGAAGATAGGCCTGTGGCCAGCGGCGAATGCCGGGGATACTGTTGCCCTCGGCGGGCTGTAGCCCTACAACAGTCACCGCCCCGCTCTGCTCTTTCAGATAGCGGCCCACTCCGGTAATCGTACCGGTCGTGCCCATACTGGAGACAAAATGCGTCAGCCGCCCTTCACTCTGCCGCCAGATTTCGGGGCCGGTAGTCGCGTAGTGGCCCAGCGGATTATCGGGATTATTAAACTGGTCGAGCACTTTGCCTTCCCCGCGAGCTTCCATATCGCGGGCCAGATCGCGCGCGCCTTCCATGCCCAGCTCGCGGCTCACCAATAGCAGCTCCGCGCCGTACGCCTGCATGGCGGCCTGGCGCTCAATGCTCATGTTATCGGGCATGAGCAGCCGCATACGATAGCCTTTCATCGCGGCAATCATAGCCAACGCGATGCCCGTATTGCCGCTTGTCGCCTCGATCAGGACATCACCCGGTCGTATTTCACCACGCCGCTCGGCCTGCTGGATCATCGACAGCGCAGCGCGATCTTTAACCGAGCCGCCGGGGTTGTTGCCTTCCAGCTTCAGCCAGATTTCACTGCCGTTATCCGGCGTCAGCCGCTGGAGTTTAATCAGTGGCGTATTGCCGATGGTTTGTTCGAGCGTGGTCAAATGATGATCCCTGAAGAAGGCCTTACCGACAAAAAGGTCAGGCTTACCTGACCCGGATTGCGGTAGAAAGTATCAGGCGCTCTGCGCAAAGGCAACCTGCCGCAGCGGCGTGTCGCCTTTATAGAGGCGGGCCTGCTGCAGGCCGACAAACAGCCGCTCGCCGCGAACCGGCGCGGTCAGATCGCCTTCCATCACTACGGTGATCGGTTCATGCTGCTCGCCCCAACCTGTCGGCTGCGCCACCAGCTGCCAGTAGTGGCCACGCGGGCTGACTTCCAGCACCTGCACCGGCAACGGCGTTTCCAGGCTGCTCTGGCGGCTGACGTCAATTTCCCACGGACGCAGGAACAGCTCGACCGCCCCCTGGTGCGCTGGCGCATAGCCCAGCGGCCAGCGATGCGCACCCACGTGGAACTGTGACCCGTGCACCTCCGCGTCGAAACGATTAACTTCGCCCAGGAATTCCAGCACGAAACGCGTGGCCGGATCGCGCCAGACTTCATCCGGTGCGCCAACCTGCTCAATATTGCCCTGGCTCATCACCACCACGCGGTCGGCGACCTCCATGGCCTCTTCCTGATCGTGAGTCACAAAGACGCTTGTGAACTTCAGCTCTTCGTGCAGCTGACGCAGCCAGCGGCGCAGTTCTTTACGCACCTGCGCGTCCAGCGCGCCGAAAGGCTCATCCAGCAGCAGGATTTGTGGATCCACCGCCAGCGCACGGGCCAGCGCCACGCGCTGTTTTTGCCCACCGGAAAGCTGAGCCGGGAAGCGGCCAGCCAGATGACCCAGCTGGACCATTTCCAGCAGACGCGTCACTTTTTCTTTAATAGCGGCGGCAGAAGGACGTTCGCGGCGCGGCAGCACGGTTAAACCAAACGCGATATTGTCGAATACCGTCATATGGCGGAACAGCGCATAGTGCTGGAACACAAAGCCAACGCGACGATCGCGGGCATGAACCTGCGTCACATCGTTGCCGTGAAAACTCAGGCGACCGCTGCTCTGGCTTTCCAGACCGGCGATAATACGCAGCAGCGTCGTTTTACCGGAGCCGGACGGCCCCAACAGCGCCACCATCTGACCGGAAAGGATATCCAGCGAAATATCGTTCAGCACTTTAGTCCGGCCAAAAGATTTGTTGATATTACTGATTTCAATACTCATTGTTCCCCCTCCCGTTGCGCGCGGCGTTCTAAACGCCATTGCAGCGCGCTTTTCAGAAACAGCGTCACTATCGCCATCAGGGTCAGCAGCGCGGCGGCAGTGAAGGCACCCACGCTGTTGTAGTCCTGATGCAGTAATTCTACCTGTAGCGGCAGCGTGTAAGTTTCGCCCCGAATGGAGCCTGAAACGACCGAAACCGCACCAAACTCACCAATTGCACGCGCATTGGTCAGTACCAGACCGTACAGCAGCGCCCAGCGGATATTCGGCAGCGTCACGCGCCAGAACATTTTCCAGCCGGAGGCGCCAAGCAGCACCGCAGCTTCATCTTCGCTGCTGCCCTGACTGAGCATGACCGGCACCAGCTCGCGTACCACAAACGGACAGGTCACAAAGATGGTGACCATCGCCATACCAGGCCACGAGAACATCAGCTGAACGCTGTGCTCGTCCAGCCAGCCGCCCGCCGGGCCATTCACGCCCCAAAACAGCAGATACATCAACCCTGCCACCACCGGCGACACGGCAAAAGGTATATCAAACAGCGTCAGCAGCAGCTGACGGCCGGGGAAAGTGAAGCGCGTAACCAGCCAGGCCAACAGTGTGCCGAACACCAGGTTGACGGGCACCGTGATCAGCGCCATCAGCACGGTCAGCCAGATGGCATGCAGCATGTCGCCGTCTTTCAGGTTGCTGAACATCGCCACCACGCCATCGGAAAAAGCGCTGGCAAAAATAGCGATAAGCGGCACCACCAGCAGGCCGAGAGAAATAATCATGCCGGTAGCAATCAGCAGCCATTTGCCCCAGCGGGGACGGTCGCGACCGAGATGATTCAGTTCCGTAACGTCAGCCATTAATGACCTCCATGACGATAGCCAAAGCGGGTCTGTGCTTCATGGCAGTCATTAATGACCTCCAGGAAGGCGGCCAAAGCGGCGCGGTGATTTACGTCAGTCATTAATGACCTCCAAGACGGCGGCCAAAGCGGCTCTGTAAGGTGTTAATGGCAAACAGCAGCAGCAGCGAGGCGGCCAAAATCACCGAGGCGATGGCGCTGGCTGCCGGATAGTCGAACTCCTGCAGGCGCACAAAAATCATCAATGAGGTGACCTCTGTTTTCCAGGCGATGTTACCGGCAATAAAGATTACCGCGCCAAATTCGCCCAGGCTGCGGGTAAACGAAAGCGCCGTCCCGGCCAGTAGCGCTGGCCCGACTTCCGGCAGCACTACGCGACGGAAGCTCTGGAAAGGCGTGGCACCCAGCGTTTCCGCTGCCTCTTCATATTCCGGGCCTAGCTCTTCCAGAACCGGCTGCACCGTACGCACCACAAAAGGGATGCTGGTAAACGCCATCGCCAGCGCGATACCGAGCCAGGTGTAGGAAACTTTGATATCAAACTGTGCCAGCCACTGTCCGTACCAGCCGTTAACGGAAAACAGTCCGGCCAGCGTCAGGCCCGCAACCGCAGTGGGCAGCGCAAAAGGCAGATCCATTAAGCCATCCAGCAGAGCGCGTCCCGGAAAACGGTAGCGCGTCAGGATCCAGGCCATCAACATGCCGAAAAAAGCGTTAAACAAAGAGGCCACGCCCGTCGAGAGCAGCGTGACCTTATAGGCTGCAATCATTTGAGGATTGGTTACCACGTCCCAATACTGCGTCAGCGTCATTTTAGAGAGCTGCATCAACAGCGCGCTGATCGGCAACAGCAGGATCAGACAGGTAAAAAACAGACTACTGCCCAGGCTTAGTCCAAAACCGGGCAGCACGCGCTTACTTTTAGTGGCAAACATTACTCACGTCCCGCTGCTAACAACTTATCCAGTTCGCCACCGCTGGCAAACTGCGTTTTCATGACCTGCTCCCAGCTGCCGAAAACCTGCTCCACGCGGAAAAGGTCAACGGTTGGAAAGCGTGCTTGCTGTTGCGCCATCAGCTCAGGGTTATTTACGCGGTAATAATACTGAGTGATGATTTTTTGCGCCGCAGGCGTGTAGAGATAATTCAGATAAGCTTTGGCCGCTTTTTCCGTGTGGTTGGCCGCCACGTTTTTATCAATCCAGGCAACCGGAAACTCCGCCAACACGTTGCTGTGCGGGACAATCACCTCAAAATCCTGCTGCGGATACTGATGACGGATAGTATTCACTTCCGATTCGAAACTGATTAGCACGTCGCCCAGTCCCCGGTCGACGAAAGTGGTAGTCGCGCCGCGCCCGCCAGTATCGAAAACCTCAACGTTTTTAAGAAACTGCGTCATAAACTTTTCGGTTTTCGCCCTGTCATGCCCATCTGCTTTATCCGCCGCTCCCCACGCCGCCAGCCAGGTATAGCGTCCGTTGCCGGAAGTTTTTGGATTTGGAAACACCAGCTTGACGTCGCTTTTAACCAGATCGCGCCAGTCGTGGATCTGCTTCGGGTTACCCTTACGCACCAGAAAAGCCATGGTGGAATAAAAAGGCGAACTGTTGTTGGGCAGCCGCTGCTGCCAGTCAGCCGGGATCAGATTGCCACGATCGTGCAGGATTTGAACGTCGGTCAGCTGGTTATAGGTGACAACATCGGCTTTCAGGCCCTGTAAAATGGCCAGTGCCTGTTTGGAAGAACCGGCATGGGATTGCCTGATGGTCAGCTTGTCGCCGCCATTTTGCTGCGCCCAG
>NZ_DALZCD010000055.1:0-19139 GCF_031978025.1 Erwinia sp. | reverse complement strand
ATTCCGCCGTCGAGCTTTATGTAGATTCACGTGAGGCCGTCTGGAACGCTTCAACCTGCCTGCGTCAGGCCAGCGACCAGGGCATCATCGCTCAGACGGGTTGGAGCAAAGAAATTGGCGAGCTGGGAGCGGGGCCAGTACCAGCGTCTGGGGGCTCGACCTTATTTAAATCAGTCGGCGTGGCGGCGCAGGATCTGGTATTTGCCAGGGCGCTTATCGCGCTGGCCGATCCCGCTTAACAATGCCGGGAAAATACGTCAGAACAGCTTACTAAGGGCACATTATGTCAGGTACTGCACAAATCTTCTCCTATATGGCCGCACTGGGTCTGGCGGCCGCTATCCCCGGGCCGGGCATGACCGCGCTGGTCGCACGCAGCGTCAGCGGCGGGGCTATCACCGGTTTCACCATGCTGACCGGGCTGATCCTGGGCGACCTCATTTACCTTTCCACTGCGGTGTTCGGTTTGGCAGTGGTAGCACACAGCTTTACGCCACTGTTTACGCTAATCAATTGGGCGGCAGCACTTTATCTCTGCTGGCTTGCCTGGCAGTTCTGGAAACATAATCCCCAGGCAATTGATATTGACCAGCGAACCAGCCGTAAAGAGCTGGCCTCCGCCTGGTTTTCCGGCCTGACCATCACGCTCGGCAATCCTAAAACGATGGCTTTTTACCTGGCGATTTTGCCGCTGGTGATGTCGCTGGATAACGTTTCGCTGCGCGTTTGGGGCACCATGCTGGTGCCGCTGACTATTCTGGTACTGCTCGCCGTGGGGGCCGTTTTTATTCTGGCCGCGCTGCGTATCCGCCACCTGTTGACCAGCGCCCGCGCGCAAAAAATCCTGTTTCGTTCGGCAGGTGCGATTATGCTGCTGGCCGCAGCAGGCATGGTGGCAAAAACCCTGTAGCCCTGAGCGGCGGCAACGCTATGCCGCCGAACGCTGGCTGCCGGGGCGGGTTTTCGGACGCAGCCTTGCCAGCCAGGCCGGGCTTGCGGATGCTGCCTTCTTCAGAGTGATTTGATCCTCGGCTCACTTGCTAATGCCTTCAGGAATGCGGCTTGCCTGGCCGTATCTGCCGTGTTGAGCCCGTAACGCCCTTCCGGCAAGGCAGCGCTCGTGCCAGGAGCTGGCTGCTAAGAATGGCGCTTCGGCTACGGTGCAACAAAGGCTATGTGCCGGACGTAAGCCAATCCGTGCCGCTAAAGATCCCGTCCGATCAACGCGATCTGTATAAACGCATCGGGTGCAGGAATGAGTAAGCTGTTGGCGAATATCATTCAGCTGCGGCAAAGGCATCAGCGGTAAAGATCTGCGTAGTCTTTGCCTTCCTGTTTTACTTGCGCTTTTCACCTGCCCGGCTTATCGCATCAGAATTATTGTTACGATAAAGCACCGTCAGTGCCTGTTGCCTTTACTTTTAGCCACGGCGAAAGTGATGCCCTTCTCTCTGTTGTCCTTCCTGCACGCAATCCTGTCCGTTTTTGGCCTTATGCACGGTGTCGATCCCCGTCATTATTGACGTCAAAGCCCTGCTAACCGGAGTCCCAAAATGACCGATACCGTACTGTTAGTGATTGACGCCCAGCAATCTTTCTATCATCGTGGCTACCCTGACACGCCGGAAGTCCCGGCCTTTGAGCAAAAGCTGAGTGAGCTGATTGCGGGCTGCCAGGCCAGAGAAGTCCCGGTGGTGGATGTGTTTCATGTTGAGATGGACGGCCCGTTTTCGCTGGCATCAGGCCTGGTAAAGCGCCTGCCTTTTTTGCAGCATCAACCCGCCGTCACCGTGCAGAAACAGGTGCATAACGCGCTGACCGATTCTGGTTTGGCTGCCTGGCTGAGTGAACGTCAGGTCAAACACTTGATTATCAGCGGGCTGCGTACCGAACAGTGCTGTGAAACCACCGCCCGCGTCGCGTCCGATTTGGGTTATAGAGTCACTTTCGTCACCGAGGCCACCCTGACCTTCCCGATTACGCATAAAGGGATTACGCTCAACATCGCAGATCTGCGTCACCATACTGAAAGCGTGCTGCTAAACCGTTTTGCCGCTGTTGCTACCGTAGAAGCGTGCTTGCAGGCGCTGAAATAAAGCCCCCGCGTACTGGAGAAAAATATGGCGATCCCGGTCTGGTTTTTAACGCTTCCCGGCGTAATGACGCTGGATATTACCGGCCCGGCAGAAACACTTCAGCTGGCCGGGGATGCCTTCAGCCTGCATTATATTGGCCCGCAGGAAAGCGTGCCAACCTCCACCAGCATGACCATTAGCCAGCTGGCGCCGTTACCGGAAAGTTTGCCTGTCGGCAGCCTGCTGGTGGTGCCGGGCGTGGCGGATTCCAGCGTCTCTTTTGATACGCCACAGGCTATGGCCGCACAACACTGGCTGATGCGTTTGCAACCAGCGATCCACGCCAGGCAAATTACGCTGGTCTGTATCTGTTCCGGCTCTGTTCTGGCGGCGCGCAGTGGCCTGCTTCGCGGTGTGCAGTGCACGACCCATCACGAGGTTATCCATCGGCTCAAAATCGCTGAACCTGCGGCAATCATCAAAGAAGACCGCATTTTTGTAGAAGATCGGGGTATTTGTACCAGTGCAGGCATTACCGCAGGTATCGATCTGGCGCTGCATCTTATCCACCGTTTGTGTGGCCCCCAGACGGCATTGGCGGTGGCCCGGGAGATGGTAATTTGGTTTCGCCGCTCGGGTGACGATCCCCAACTTTCACCGTGGCTACGCTATCGTAATCATATTAATCCGGCTATTCATCGTACGCAGGATTTGCTGATCGCGCACCCGGAGCGAGCCTGGTCACTGGAGGAGATTGCCGGACGCGTACATGTCAGCGCCCGTCATCTGACGCGCCTGTTCAGGCAGCATTTGGGGATCGGCGTGCGGGACTATCACGAGCAACTCAGGCTGGCGCTGGCCCGGCAGCGTCTACAGCAGGGGGAAGGCGTGGAAAAAGCGGCGCTGGTGGCCGGGTTTTCTTCTGCACGGCAGCTCAGGCGTGCGCTTCAGCGCTGGCCCACGTAAACGGCGACAATGACAGAAAGCCAGCAGGCCGGCAGATATAAAGCAGCGACAGTCACAGGAAACCGCAACTCGGCAGGCGCAAAGCGGCGGCAGTAACAAAGCCCCCGTTCGACAGATACAAAGCAGCAGCAGTCGCAAAGCAGCGACAGTCACAAAGCCTCAGCGTGGCAGGCGTAAAGCGGCGGCAGCCATAAAAAACCAGGGGCCGACAAGCGTCATGCTTGCCGTCCCCCGGGTGATGGCCAGGCGATCGGACAGGGCCTGGCCGCCTGTGTTAATGCTTCACGCTGTTTATAAAGGTCTGGCGAGCCGTGGTAGATCCAAGACGCTCGGCCTCATTCAACAGTTTCAACGCTTTATCCACGTCTCCGGCCTTCACGGCCTTTTTAATCGCCTCGTTAAAGTAGTTATCCGACTCGTCGAGCATCGGTGCGGCAGGTTTTGCCGACGGAGCCGCTTCAGTTCTTGCGGTAGAGCCGATAACAGCCGCGGCAGGCGCCGGTTCGGAAGAAGGTAAAAGCTGGCCGATCATAACGTTACCGGCTTTCTGCTCGGCGGTAACCTTCAGACTGATCTTGCCGGTCGCCGTATGCGTGGCCACCGGATCGGGAATATCCGGCACCGCATTGCCCACGCCTGCCGCATAGGCTTTGGCAGGATTCACCATCTGCGTAGTCGACTGGAGATTTTTTTGCGTGGTGTAAACCAGCAGGTAAATCTGCTTTTGACCCAGCGCTGGCGTCAGCTTTAGCGTCCCCTCCAGCCGATCGCTGGAAACCAGACCCGGCTTTTGATAAGGAAAATAGCTGGCAGGATAAAACGCTGCTGGCCGCATCTGTTCGTCAAGTACCAGCACGTTGGGCGCATAGACCGTTTTTCCCGTCACCATGCTGGTTAAAACAATTTCCAGCGACCCGCGATCGGCAGGCAGTGAAAAGGCCGCAACGGCGCCCTGAATGTCATCCTGATTAATTTTCGTTCCGGCGCTGCCCAAATCCACATCCTGCGTGACCGGCGGTACCAGCGGCGTCCAGGTAAGACTGTGCAAGGTTTGGGCAGAAATCTTCGGTGCAGCAGAGGCATCCTGCGTAGCCGCTTGTGCACCCGCGATCAGGCTGAGCGACAGACAAAGAGAGAGCAGCGTCTTTTTCATCAAATTTTCCTTGTTGGTATTACCACCAGACTTCCATCTGCGCACCGAAAGTCACTTCATCATCGTTGCCGCGGCTGAAGGTACGG
The DNA here is from genome assembly GCF_031978025.1 of Erwinia sp. Taxonomy (NCBI): domain Bacteria; kingdom Pseudomonadati; phylum Pseudomonadota; class Gammaproteobacteria; order Enterobacterales; family Erwiniaceae; genus Erwinia; species Erwinia sp. The sequence goes on along the minus strand of NZ_DALZCD010000055.1, from coordinate 14,859 downwards.
GCGGTGGTGTCGTTTATTGCCAGGCCATTATCAACGCCGCTGTCGGTGTCGTAGCCCCATTTCTCATCCCACTTGGCGTAGGTGGCGAAAAGGCGAATTGCCGGACGTGACCAAATGCTGTCGCCAGCCTGCCACTGCTGCGCAAGCGTCACTTTATACTGGCCGTTGCGATCGCCGGTACGCTGGGATTTCACGTTATCATAGCCCGCTTCGAGCAGGGTGCTCATGATCGGCGTCCATTTATACATCGGCCGCACGCCAACGGTATACCAGGTCGTCCCGTTATTGTTATCACGATCGGTATCCTGATACATCGCTACGTACATCAGGCGCCATTTGTCATTGAAATCCAGCGCGCCGTGGTCGAGTACGCGAAACATGCTGCCATTATTGTTGATGGCCGCGCCGCTTGAATGCCCGTTAGCCGTGCCGGTATTCTCAGACGTCATGGCGTCAGCAGCGTACTGCAGCACCAGTTTGTTGTAGCCGTTATAGATGCTCTGCGTATGTTCCGCGGTCAGCAACCAGCCATCTTTGGTGGCGTCGTCGGCCAGGGAATAACCGTCACGCGCATTGGCCCGGCCGTAATCGACGCCCAGCTCTAACACCCCACCAGGGTTGGTTTGCAGCCCGGCCAGACGTACGTCGAAGACGTCATTGGAGGTAGGCAGCTCGTTGCGTTGATCGGCGATATAGCCAAAGGAGCCGCCGCTTTCGGTATTGCGTGTGGCGGCAAGAGAGAGCTTACCAAAGCCGACATCAATATCTTCCAGACCCGCGCCCGGCCCGGAGATATCCCAATAGTAGAAGTCGATCATATGCACGTCGTGGCGCTGGTAGAAGCGCTTACCGGCCCACATCGTCGCGCCAGGTAGCCATTCAATCAGGTTTTTGCCTTTAACGTTGGCCTCGCGGAAGGCCGGATCGGTTGATTCCCAGTCATTCTGCTGCGAGACGGAATAGGCAACGTTAGTATCAAAATAGAAACTTTTATCGCCTTCTTTCCACACTTCCTGACCCAGCTTCAGCTCCGCATAGGTTTCACATTCGTTACCGAGGCGATATTTGCTTTCCGCGCCGGTGGCCTTAAAACATTGTTGCTCGCCGCCGCTGCCGGACCAGCCGATGCCGGAACGGGCATAGCCGGTAAAATCTACCGCCATCGCCTGGGTGGAAAGCGCGCCTGCCACGGCCAACGCCAGAGAGGAATTACGTATTGTTATCATCATCTTCTCCTGTAGGGGGACTGTTTCTTAAACGCCAGGCTCGGGGTGTAACCGACGGCAGGCCGTCCCGTCTTCACGGAACAGATGACAGCGGTACGGCGGTAAACCGATGGCGAAAGTGGTGCCTTCTTCTACCAGCACCACGTCATTCTGGCGGGAGACCAGGTTCTGACGGATGGCCGGGATCTGAATATGGATTTGTGTTTCATTGCCCAGCTGCTCGACGACCTGCACTTCGCCTGTGAGCCTGACCTCCGCGTTTTCGCCCGGCAGAAGATGCTCTGGCCGAATCCCCAACGACAGGTTGCTGCCCGGCACGACGCCGCTGCCTTCTACTTCCAGCCAGACCGATTGCCCGTTAGGCAGTTCGACCTGCACACGTTCCGGCTCGGCCGCCAGAATTTTCACCGGCAGAAAGTTCATCCTGGGCGAGCCGATAAAGCCGGCGACAAAACGGTTGGCGGGGTAGTGATAGAGCGCCAGCGGACGCCCGACCTGCACAATGCGTCCGGCGTTCAACACCACGATTTTATCGGCCAGCGTCATCGCTTCGACCTGATCGTGGGTGACGTAAATCATGGTGCGCTTCAGCCGCTTGTGCAGACGGGAAATTTCAATGCGCATCTGTACGCGCAGGGCGGCGTCCAGATTGGAAAGGGGTTCATCAAGTAGAAACACCGTGGGTTCCGCCACCAGCGTGCGGCCAATCGCGACGCGCTGCCGCTGGCCGCCAGAGAGCGCCTTGGGACGGCGGTCCAGTAACGGGGCGAGCTGCAGGATTTCTGATACCTGATTGACCCGCCGCTCGGTTTCCTCTTTTTTCGTTCGGGCCAGCTTCAGGCCAAACGACATATTTTCGGCTACCGTCAGATGCGGGTAGAGCGCATAGGACTGGAACACCATGCCGATGCCTCGTTCGGCTGGCGGCACCTCGTTCATCCGTTTACCGCCGATTCTCAGCTCACCGGCGCTGATCTCTTCCAGCCCGGCAATCATGCGCAGCAGGGTCGATTTACCGCAGCCGGATGGCCCGACGAACACCACAAACTCGCCCTGTTCGATCTCCAGGTTGATATCGCTGGAAATTGCGGTTTCACCAAAGACTTTATATACGCCGCTAAGGGAAACGTTCGCCATCCTCTACTCCTCACCATCCGTCAGAAAACCGATTAGGCCAAAGCATGCCGTGCCGGTCGCCAAGAGTAATCAGCCATCGCGCGGTTTTTGCTGGCGGAGAGAGAGGGAGGATAAAAGGCGCCGTTCGCCGCCCGACCGGGCAGGAAAAAAGGTAATTACGTGATCTGCGTAGCAAAAAATAACCTCTGATGCGGTGAGTCGGCGGTCATTACCGCCAGCCGTGCAGGCGGAGTCACAGTTTGAGCGGTGGGGGCGTAGGTCGGGGGAGGATGAAGCCGCTACCGCTTGATCGCACACTGACCGGTACGCTCTTCGCTGTCTGCAAGGTGAAGAAACCTGGGGCTTACCGCTATAAGGACTCGATCATGCTCAGTATCAAGAATATTGTTAAGCACACCGCTGCTCTGTCAGCACTGGCTACGCTGGCGCTCTCTTCCGCCGCCTTCGCCAAAATTGAAGAAGGCAAACTGGTTATCTGGATCAACGGCGACAAGGGCTATAACGGCCTGGCGGAAGTAGGCAAAAAGTTTGAACAGGATACGGGCATCAAGGTGACGGTTGAGCACCCTGACAAGCTGGAAGAGAAATATCCGCAGGCGGCCGCGACCGGTGACGGCCCCGATATCATTTTCTGGGCGCACGATCGTTTTGGCGGTTACGCACAGTCCGGTCTGGTAGCGGAAGTCAGCCCGGATAAAGCCTTTAAAGATAAGCTGTTTCCCTTCACCTGGGATGCCGTCACCTTTAACGGCAAGCAGATTGGCTATCCGATAGCGGTAGAATCTTTATCGCTGATTTATAACAAAGATCTGGTGAAAGAAGCGCCTAAAACCTGGGAAGAGATCCCGGCGCTGGACAAAACCCTGCGTGCACAGGGCAAAAGCGCCATCATGTGGAATCTTCAGGAACCCTATTTCACCTGGCCGGTTATCGCGGCGGACGGCGGCTACGCCTATAAATACGTTGACGGTAAATACGACATCAAAAATACCGGCGTCAACAATGCCGGTTCGCTGGCGGGGCTGCAGTTCATTGTCGATTTAGTCAAAAACAAACATATCAGTGCGGATACTGACTATTCGATTGCTGAAGCGGCATTTAATAAAGGCCAGACGGCGTTGACCATTGACGGTCCCTGGGCATGGGCCAACCTGGATAAAAGCAAAATCAACTACGGCGTCGCCCCGCTGCCGACCTTCCACGGCAAACCTTCCCGGCCGTTTGTCGGCGTGCTGACTGCCGGCATCAACGCCGCCAGCCCCAATAAAGAGCTGGCAAAAGAGTTCCTGGAAAACTATTTGATCACCGATGACGGCCTGGCGATGGTTAACAAAGATAAGCCGCTGGGCGCCGTTGCGTTGAAATCCTATCAGGCGAAGCTGGAAAAGGATCCGCGTATTGCGGCCACCATGGCTAACGCGAAAAACGGCGAAATCATGCCTAACATCCCGCAAATGAGTGGGTTCTGGTACGCAGAACGCAGCGCCATTATTAACGCTGTTAACGGCCGTCAGACCGTGCCGCAGGCACTGAAAGACGTTGAAACCCGCCTTACCCGATAGCCTCTGCTGAACAAGGGGCGGCCCCGGCTGCCCCGTGTCGAAAAGGATAGCTCCATGTCTCTGGCTCATATTCGCCGCTCTGACAGAAGATCGCCGTTAAGCCGCGTGTTCGGCTGGTTTACCCTTGTCTTCTTTGCCCTGCTGGCAGGCTATTTGATCGTGCTGATGTATGCACGAGGAGAATACCTTTTTGCCATACTGACGCTGGTGCTCGCCGGCCTGGGGCTGTTTATCTACGGCAACCGCCACGCTTACAGCTGGCGCTATATTTACCCTGGCCTTGCCGGCATGGCGCTGTTTGTGCTGTTCCCGCTGGCCTGTACCATTACCATCGCTTTTACCAACTACAGCAGCCTGCATCAGCTGACCTTCGAGCGGGCGCAGGGCGTGCTGCTGCAACAGCAGTTTCGCGCCGATAATGCCTGGGATTTTGCCCTCTGGCCTGCGGGCGAAAAATGGCGGCTGACGCTGACCTCTCCTGATAACAATGAGGTGCTGGCCTCGGCGCCTTTTGCCTTTACCGCCTCTGCGCCGCAGACGCTGGCAATGACCAGGCAACCCGCGCCTTCCGGTAACAAAGCCGGGCTGCGGGTCATTACGCAAAATCGTCAGGCACTGAGCCAGCTGACCGCCCGACTGCCCGACGGCAAGCTGTTGCGGATGAGCTCGCTGCGGCAGTTTTCCGGCACCCAGCCGCTTTATCAGTTGGGCAAAGACGGGAAACAGCTGACCAATATCCAGAACGGAAAAATTTATTATCCGGATATGAGCACGGGCTTTTATCAGTCGGCAGAGGCTGAAACCCTCAGCCCGGGCTTTATCGTCAGCATCGGCTGGAAAAATTTCCTGCGCGTGTTTCAGGATGCCGGTATCCAGAAACCCTTCCTGTCGATCTTCCTCTGGACGGTCATTTTCTCGCTGCTGACGGTGCTCCTGACCACGGCTGTCGGCATGGTGCTGGCGTGCGTGGTGCAGTGGGAAGCGTTGAAAGGCAAGGCGGTGTATCGGATGCTGCTGATTTTGCCCTACGCCGTGCCCGCCTTTATTTCCATCCTTATTTTCAAAGGGTTATTCAACCAAAGCTTTGGCGAAGTCAACCTGCTGCTGGGTAATCTGTTCGGGATTAAACCGGCCTGGTTCAGCGATCCGCTGACCGCCAAAACCATGCTGATCATCGTGAATACCTGGTTGGGCTATCCCTACATGATGATTTTGTGCATGGGACTGCTGAAAGCCATTCCGGACGACCTTTATGAAGCTTCGGCAATGGACGGCGCATCGGCGATACAAAACTTCTTCCTGATTACGCTGCCCCTGCTGATTAAGCCGCTGACGCCGCTGATGATCGCCAGCTTCGCCTTTAACTTTAATAACTTTGTGCTGGTGCAGCTGCTGACCAACGGCGGCCCTGACCGGATTGGCACTACCACGCCAGCCGGGCACACGGATTTACTGGTCAGCTACACCTGGCGTATCGCCTTCGAGGGCGGCGGCGGACAGGATTTTGGCCTGGCTGCCGCTATCGCTACGCTGATTTTCCTGCTGGTGGGCGTGCTGGCGGTGATCAACCTGAAAGCTTCCCGCATGAAATTTGATTAAGGACGCATTATGCCGATGGTAAAACCGAAGTCGCAGCGCCTCAGGCTGCTGGCGACCCACCTTTTTCTGCTGGGCTTTATCGCCCTGATCCTGTTCCCACTGCTGATGGTGTTCGCTATTTCGCTGCGGCCCGGCAATTTCGCAACCGGCAGCCTGATCCCCGAAACCCTTTCATGGGATCACTGGAAGCTGGCGCTAGGGATGGCGGTCACCAACGATAACGGCACGGTGACGCCGCCGCCGTTTCCGGTCATGCTCTGGCTGTGGAATTCCGTGAAGATCGCCCTGATCACCGCTGTCGGGATTGTGGCCCTGTCCACCACCTGCGCCTACGCTTTTGCCCGCATGAAGTTTCGCGGCAAAAGCCCGCTGCTGAAGGGGATGCTGATTTTTCAGATGTTCCCGGCGGTGCTGTCGCTGGTAGCGCTCTACGCTCTGTTCGATCGCCTGGGCCTCTACGTGCCTTTTTTGGGGCTGAATACGCACGGCGGGGTAATTTTTGCCTATATGGGCGGCATCGCGCTGCATGTGTGGACGATAAAGGGCTATTTCGAATCTATCGATAATTCTCTGGAAGAGGCGGCGGCGCTGGATGGCGCCACGCCGTGGCAGGCGTTCCGGCTGGTACTGCTGCCGCTTTCGGTACCGATCCTGGCGGTGGTGTTTATCCTATCGTTTATTGCCGCTATTACCGAAGTCCCGGTGGCTTCTTTACTGCTGCGCGACGTGAACAGCTACACGCTGGCAGTGGGAATGCAGCAATATCTGAACCCGCAAAACTACCTGTGGGGCGATTTTGCGGCGGCCGCTATTCTTTCCGCCATCCCTATCACCGCCGTGTTCCTGATTGCGCAGCGCTGGCTGGTGGGCGGCCTCACGGCAGGCGGCGTAAAAGGATAAGCTCCTCATTAACAAGGCGGTTCGTGCTCGGAAAATGCTTCACCTTTCAAATTTCCCTTTATTTTTGGGAACCCGCCTGACGGTGATACCACTCAAGAGGCTTTTCTACGCGTAAATAATTTAAATAAGCGGAACAGGCAGGATAAATAAAATTATTTCGCGCAGTTTATTCTCAAGAGGTGATGAATGGTTAACAGCATTTCCGGCGCGGCCGTCAGGCATACAGACAGTACGTTGCCTTTACCGGCAGCAAATACTCTGCAGGAGCACAGGGAACATTTGCAACGTGACTTTGCCGCCGCCCGCACCACCGCTTATCAACGTCATCCCTCCGGTACCTGGGCGCTCAATAGTGAGCTGGTGCAGGCGCGATTACGGTTTAAAAACCAGATGGAACAGCTGCGGGCGCACTTCAATCAGCCTCTGACCCGTGTCCCGCTCGACGTTGAGAACTGCGATGACAGCTTTGAACCCGGTGAATTTCAGGTGTTGCAGCGCTGCGCGAATATCATCGCCAGTGAAGTGTATAAAGATTTCAGCGAGGTCAGTCTCTTTAAAGATAAAGATAATGAGCTGGACGAGGGAGTGAGAGGACAGACCTGGGTACTGCACCCCAATTTTGAGGATACACATCAGGTTCCTTACACGGAACAACAAGCCCAGATAAGTTTCGGTCATCATCAGAGTTTGTCAGAAAATATTTGCGTATTAACCCACGAGGTTTTAACACACCTGTTAACCAACATGCGGGCAGCTGAAACGGGCGATCCGCAACAGCCGGAAGAGGCTGGGCATTTCGACAGCTTATCCGTCAACAGCGACTATCATCAGGGCATGGTGGCGCTGGAAAATAACTGGGAACAGATTAGTTCGCTTGCCAGACAGGTTGGTGAGAAGGTCAGTTGGGACGAAGTGAAAAGCGAATATCTGGATGATGTTGGATTGCAGGTGGGGAGCTTTCATACCCATCTTAATTTGAAGTTCGACCATATGGATGAACTGTTGGACAGCTGGCGCGAAGGTAAAGTTAACATGACAGCCCTGTCCGCGAACGAACGTGCAGGCCTTAAAGCGAATATTTTCTGGAGCAAAGTACGTGAGGCCGTTCTTGATGAAAAGCCGTTAAGCGCAATCAGAGAGTAAACAGGAGAGGCGAAACGCCGCATTGACGATGTGTTCATATGCCGCCCTGCCTCTTCTACTCCACCCTTGATCGGGATGATGCAACAATAAAAAAGCGGCCCGCAGGCCGCTTTTTTAATCCACAGACACCTTACGGCGTCGCCGATCCACATCCCTGATTAACGCATTGACCTCCGGGTCGGCAAACATCTCCTCCAGGGTATGGCTGAGCTTGCGTCGCCAGTTCGGATACTCGCTGCTGGTGCCGGGCACGTTAACCGGCGTCGCCATATCCAGCCAGTCCTCCGGCTGCAGGCCCAGCAGCGCGCTGGCGCTGTCGGCCACGTAGCGTTGCAGGCCGCGGCGGATCGTCGCCGTCAGCGTGCCCGGGGCGCCGCTTTCCTGCGGGATACAGCCATAATGAGACAGGCTGTCGAGCAGGCTTTGACGCGCCCTTTCCCGATCGGCACAAAGCGCCTTTAAAACCTCTTTGTCCGGATAGAGGCCCAACTTGTCCCCCAACGTCAGATCGTCGCTTTGCCAGTAGCCGCGCAGCGTCGGCAAATCGTGCGTCGTCAGGGTAGCCATTGCCTGTAGCGGCCAGGACTGGGGGGCGCGAAAACCGTTCTGTGCATCCCGCTCAAACCACAGCACTTTGTAGGAATAAATGCCTCTTTCCCGCAGCTTCGTGACAATTTCTACCGGCACCGTGCCCAGATCTTCGCCAATGATCATACAGCGATGCCGCTGGCTTTCCAGCGCCAGCACGGCCAGCAAATCGTCAACCGGATAGTGGACGTAGGCGCCTTTGTCCGCCGTTTCGCCCGCCGGGATCCACCACAGGCGCAGCAGCGCCATCACGTGATCGATCCGCAAAGCGCCACAGTGGATCATGTTCGATCGCAGCAGGTCGATAAAGGGCTGGTAGGCACGGTCATTCAGGGGGCGGGGATCCATCGGCCGCAGATCCCAATTCTGGCCCGTTGGCCCAAGAATGTCCGGCGGCGCACCCACGGAAGCCTTCAGGCAATAAAGCTCGCCATCGCTCCAGGTTTCTGCGCCATCGGCCACTACGCCAACCGCCAGGTCACGGTATAAGCCCGTCGGCATTTTGCGACTGATTTGATAGCACTGTGCCAGCTGGGTGTCGGCCAGCCATTGCAGCCAGCAGTAAAACTCCACCTCTTGTGCCTGTTGCTCACAAAAAGCCCTGACCATCGGCCCGTGCGCATTTCGGTAAGCCTCCGGCCAGCGATCCCAGCCCCGCGCCTCGCCGGTTTCCGCCTGAAAATGCTGATACAGCGCATCAAAAGCGGCCTGGAGCCAGAGGCTTTCTCCCCCCTGCGCGGTAAAACGGGAAAAAGCCTGACGCTCGATATCCTGTGCGCTGCGGGTAAGAAAGTGTTGCCAGCCCAGTCGCAGCCCGGCCAGCTTTAGCGCCATGACCCGACCGTAATCGACCTGGTCCGTCGCCCGCACCTCCTGCAACGTCTGCTGTGTAGCCGGGGAATGCCACCAGCGCTGTGCGGCCTCGCTCAGGCCAAAATCGGCCACCGCGCTGACGTCAATATAGATAATGTTCAGCCAGCGGCGGGATGAAGGGCTGTAAGGGCTGGCCGCTTCAGGATTGCCGGGGAAAAGCGCATGGACAGGGTTTAGCCCGACAAAAGCGCCGCCTCTGGAGGCAATATTTTCCGTCAGCACGCTCAGGTCGCCAAAGTCGCCGATGCCCCAGTTCCGCTCAGAGCGTAAAGTGTAAAGCTGAACGCAGGCTCCCCACAGCTTTTTACCGGCGAGCAGCGCTTCCGGCTCGTAGCAGCGCTTTGGTGCCACTATTATGCGGCATTCCCAGCGCTGGCCGGGCTGGCTCAGCGTCAGCAGGTGATAGCCCGGGGCAAGGTTTTCCGGCAGGGCCAGCGTCATGTTGCCGTGGATCTTGCCGGTCAGGCTCGTGCCCTCCTCCCGGCAAAAGTGCCAGTGGTATTCACCTTCGCCTTCAATGGGCAGGGCAAAGCGCTCGCCCTGGGTAAAAACTTTTACCGTCGGCACCGGCCTTAGCGGCGATTGGCGTCCAGCCTTCCAGCCCATCGCCTGTAACAGCTCGCGCCGGGTGGCGGCTGAAATCGTCTGGTTTTTCCCGTGGGCGTTAATAAAACCGGCCGCGATGCCTGCCTCTGTTGCCGCCTGTTCCAGCATCTTCTCTTCCATCTGCGCCCCTTAGCGTTTCGCCTGCCAAATCCGCTGCTGATAGTCGCGAATGGCGCGATCCGAGCTGAACATGCCGACTCTGGCGGTGTTCAGGATAGTGCTGCGTGTCCACTGCTGCGGATCACGGTAAAGCGCTTCAACCTGCCGCTGCGCGGCACAATAGCCGGCAAAATCCGCCAGGACTAAATAGGGATCGCCGCCTGCAAGCAGGCTGTCCAGCATCGGGCTGAACGCCTGTTTATCGCCCTCGCTGAAAAAGCCGTTTTCCAGTTCGGTCAGCAGCTTATTCAGATGCTTATCCTTTTTACGTACGCTCAGCGGGTTATAGCCCTTGTACAGCAGCGCTTTCACCTCATCGACGGTATGGCCGAAGATAAAGATATGCTCGTTACCCACCTGCTCAGCAATTTCCACGTTAGCGCCGTCCAGCGTGCCGACGGTGATAGCGCCGTTCAGCGCCAGCTTCATGTTGCCGGTGCCGGAGGCTTCTTTACCCGCAGTGGAAATTTGCTCTGACACATCGGCTGCCGGGATCATCAGCTCCGCCACCGACACTTTATAATCAGGAATAAACACCACTTTCAGGCGGTCGCCTGTCAGCGGATCGTTATTGATTTTCTCTGCTACCTTGTTGATAGCGTAGATAATATTTTTAGCCAGATAGTAACCAGGCGCGGCTTTTGCACCGAACAGGAACACACGCGGCACAACGTCCTGCTGCGGATTATCGCGAAGCTGGCGATAAAGCGAGAGGATATGCAGCAGATTCAGGTGCTGGCGCTTGTACTCATGCAGGCGTTTGATCTGCACATCGAAGATCGCCTCAGGGTTGATCTTGATCCCCATGGTGTGCTGCACCCAGGTCGCCAGCCTGTGCTTGTTTTCCTGTTTGATCTGCCGATAACGCTGCTGAAAGGTGGCGTCGTCAGCAAAAGCCTCCAGCCCCTGCAGCGCGCCCAGGTCCGTCACCCATTCAGCATTAAGCTTGCTGTCGATGAGCGCAGAAAGCGCAGGGTTACACTGCTTCAGCCAGCGGCGCGGCGTAATGCCGTTGGTAATGTTGTGGAATTTTTCCGGCCACAGCTGGTGATAGTGCGGAAACAGATCTTTGACCACCAGCGCGGAATGCAGTGCGGCAACGCCGTTGACGGCAAAACCACTGACCACGCAAAGATTAGCCATCCGCACCTGGCGGTTATGGTGAATAGCCACCCTGTCCCAGATATCGGCATCATTCGGCCAGCGCTGCTCTACCTGCGCTTTAAAGCGTGCATTGATCTGCTTAATCAGAGAGAAGTGGCGCGGCAACAGGCTGCGTACCAGCCTTTCATCCCAGCACTCCAGCGCTTCCGGCATTAGCGTGTGGTTGGTATAAGCAAAAGTCCGGCTGACGATGGACCAGGCTGCGTCCCAGTCAAGCTGGTGCTCATCCAACAAAATGCGCAGCAGTTCCGGGATGGCAATGGTGGGATGGGTATCGTTCAGCTGGATCACTTCATACTGCGGCAGCTCTTCGATTTTTCGTCCGGCCGCATGGTGGCGACGCAGGATATCCGCCACCGAACAGGCACACTGGAAGTATTGCTGCATCAGGCGCAGCCGCTTGCCAGCCTGATGGTTGTCGTTCGGATAGAGGACTTTCGTGAGCTTTTCTGCCTCTACGCCCTGCCGCTCCGCCTCCAGATATTTGCCATCGTTAAACAGGCCCAGATCGAAAGGATGCATCGCCGTAGCCTGCCACAGGCGCAGCGGCTGAGTGAGGCCATTTTGATAGCCGACTACCGGCAGATCGTTCGCCTCGCCCAGCAGCGAAAAAGCCGGCTGCCACTGCTCCCGGCCCTGAGCGTCTTACTCAGCTTGCCGCCAAAGCCGACGCTGACCGCCAGCGAGCCGTTGCGCTGAAACCACGGATAGGTTTCGCGGTGCCAGTTGTCCGGTGCTTCCTGCTGCGCGCCGTCGTGGAAAGACTGGCGGAACAGGCCGTACTGGTAATTGAGGCCATAGCCCACCGCAGGCTGTCCCACTGTCGCCATCGAATCCAGAAAACAGGCCGCCAGCCGTCCCAGCCCGCCGTTACCCAGCGCCGGATCGACTTCCTGTTCCAACACGTCCGTCAGGTTCACGCCCTGTTTCTTCAGGATCTCGCTGACCTCCTCCAGCCAGCCAAGATTGATCAGGTTATTAGCGGTCAGGCGACCAATCAAAAATTCCATCGAGATATAATTGACGTGCCGCTGCTGGCCTGACGGCGCGACGGCCGGTAAGGCATGCAGCTGTTCGGCCAGCGCGGCGCTGACCGCCTGCCACCACTGATGCTGAGTCATGTCCTGCGCCTGATACGGCGCGCACTGGCGCGCCAGCGCCGCCATAAACGTCGTTTTATTGAATGTTGCCTGCATGATTTATCCTCATAATCCCTGAATGACTCTCATGCTGCCGATTTGAACTGTGCTGATCATCATCCCAACGGCGATTAGAAAGGGAGGAGCAGCAGGGCGTAGGGGAAGGAGCGGCTAAGAGAGATGGCGGGGCGAAAAACTTGAGCAGAAAAATGTGACGAAGTACGACTAAATGCAACATAAAAGCGTATCCCGCTTGCAATCAACGGATTGGAGGCAGAGTTTAGAAAAATTGATTAATTACGGGCTTTGAAATAATTAGCCGCCCCGCTGACGCGTCTTATAAGAATCCAAAATTATGCTTATCCCTTCAAAACTGAGCCGCCCGATGCGGCTGCAAGATACGGTGGTACGCGAACGTTTACTGGCCAGGCTGGCGGCCGTATCGGATTATCGTCTGACGCTGGTCACCAGCCCGGCAGGCTACGGCAAAACGACGCTGATGGCGCACTGGGCGGCGGGTAAAAACGCGCTGGGCTGGTATTCGCTGGACGAAAGCGACAATAAGCCGGAACGGTTTGCCAGCTATTTGATTGCGGCTATTCAACAGGCCACCGGCGGCCACTGCGTGAAAAGTGAAGCGTTAAGCCAGAAGCATCAGTACGCCAGCCTGAACACGCTTTTTGCCCAGCTGTTCGTTGAACTGGCCGAATGGCAACAGCCGGTGACGCTGGTCATCGATGACTATCATCTGATTTCCAGTGCGGATATCCATGACGGGATGCGTTTTTTTCTGCGCCACCAGCCTGAAAATTTCTCGCTGGTGATCTTGTCGCGCACCTTGCCGCCGCTGGGCATCGCCAATTTACGCGTCCGCGGCCAGCTACTGGAGCTTATCGTCTCCGAACTGGCCTTTACCCACAGCGAAACCCAGCGTTTTTTTGACTGCCGCTTAAAAGAGCCGATTGAACAGGCAGACAGCAACCAGCTGTGCGATGACGTCGCCGGCTGGGCCACGGCGCTTCAGCTGATTGCGCTGTCGGCCAGCCAGTCATCCACGCCCGCTTTACAGTCTACTCAGCACTCCGCGCGCAAGCTCACCGGCCTGAATGCCAGCCATTTGTCGCAATATCTGGTCGAGGAGGTATTAGATCGCGTTGATACCCCTACACGTGATTTTCTGCTGCGCTGTTCGCTGTTGCGCTCAATGAACGATGCGCTGATCGTCCGCCTGACCGGCAGCGACAACGCGCAGCAGCGTCTGGAGAATCTGGAAAGCCAGGGATTGTTTCTTCACCGCATGGACGGCACAGGCGAGTGGTTTAACTTCCATCCGCTGTTCGCCTCTTTTCTGCGTCAGCGCTGCCAGTGGGAACTGGCCGCAGAGCTGCCTGAGATCCATCGCGCCGCCGCAGAAGGCTGGCTGGCGCAGGGCTTTCCGGCGGAAGCAATCCATCATGCGCTGGGTGCGGAAGATACCGGACTGCTGCGCGACATTCTGCTACAGCATGCCTGGGCGCTGTTTAATCAAAGCGAGCTGGCCCTGCTGGAAGAGTGCCTGAATGCGCTGTGTTATGACCAGCTTATCGTCAATCCTAAGCTGGTGCTGCTTCAGGCCTGGCTTATTCAAAGCCAGCACCGCTATGCCGAAGTGGACGCGCTGCTTTCCCGCGCGGAAAGCGAAATGCAGCGCCGGAATATCTCCATGACGCAGGAACTTGCGGCCGAATTTAATGCCCTGCGCGCTCAGGTGGCCATCAACGATGGTCGTGAAGAAGAAGCCGCGCGGCTGGCTACAGAAGCGCTGCATTTTTTGCCGCATAACAGCTATTACAGCCGTATTGTCGCTACATCAGTGACCGGCGAAATTCAGCATTGCCGTGGCGATCTGGCCCGCGCCCTGCCGCTAATGCAGCAAACCGAACAGATAGCCAGACGCTTTCAGATTTATCATTACGCGCTGTGGGCTTTACTGCAGCAAAGCGAAATCCTGATTGCACAGGGATTTTTGCAGGCGGCCTTTGAGATGCAGGATCGGGCTTTTGAGCTGGTGCATGAGCAGCATCTTGAGCAGCTGCCGATGCATGAATTCCTGCTGCGTTTACGTTCGCAGGTCCTGTGGTCATGGTCCAGACTGGATGATGCCGAACAGGCCGCTCGTCAGGGCCTGGAAGTGCTCAGTAATTTCCAGCCGCAGCAGCAGCTCCAGTGCCTGGCGATGTTGGCTAAATGCGCGCTGGCTCGCGGTCAGCTGGATAACGCACAGCACTATTTGCAGCGCTGTGAGAACCTGATCAAAACCGGCCAGTATCATATTGACTGGGTAACCAATACTGACAAAAGTCGGGTCATTTACTGGCAGCTGACCGGCGACAAAATGGCCGCGCAGCGCTGGTTACAGCAGGCCGGTAAACCAGGCGGTGCGGATAATCATTTCCAGCAGGGCCAGTGGCGCTCGATTGCGCGAGTGCAGATACTGCTGGAACAGTTCAGCGAGGCGGAAGTGGTGCTGGACGAGCTGAACAGCAACGCGCGCCAGCTGCGCCTGACCAGCGACCTGAACCGTAACCTGCTGTTAAGCAATCTTTTGTACTGGCGGACGGGCAGGAAAAGCGACGCGCAGCGCGTGCTGATCGAAGCATTGAGTCTGGCGAACCGCACGGGCTTTATCAGCCATTTCGTCATTGAAGGCGAAATGATGGCGCAGCAGCTCAGGCAGCTGCTGCAGCTAAACCTGCTACCGGACCTGGAACAGCGCAGGGCGCA
>NZ_DALZCD010000054.1:0-19293 GCF_031978025.1 Erwinia sp. | reverse complement strand
GGTTTACCCCAGGGCCGCGTCTCGCTGAAAGGCAACGGCGTGAAGGTCGCACAGGACGTGGACGGTAAAACTCTGCCGATCGCCTTTGATACGCTGAACCTGAACGCGGCGCTGCGTGACGGTCGCGCGCAGCTCGACTGGTTGATCCGCATTGCCAAAAACGGTCAGCTGGACGGAAACGTGCAAATCACCGATCCGCAAAATAAACGCGGGCTTGGCGGCAATGTAAATATCAAAAATATCGATCTGGCGCTGTTTAACCCGGCATTGATGCAGGGCGAAAAAGTGGCGGGCGTGCTGAACAGCGCGCTGCGTTTAGGCGGTAGCCTACAAAAACCGCAGGTCTTTGGTCAGCTGGGGCTGAAGAATGTCGACGTTCAGGGCAGTTTTATGCCGGTCGAACTGACCGCAGCCAATCTGAACATGGTCTTTAACGGCATGAGCTCAACGTTACAGGGGCTGCTTAAAACCTCACAGGGACAGCTGGCCCTTAGCGGCGACGCGGATTGGGCGCAACCGGATGCCTGGCGAGCGCGTATCGCAGCGAAGGGCAGCAAAATTCGCGTAACGGTACCGCCGATGATCCGCATGGACGTTTCACCGGATCTGGAGTTTGACGCTACGCCACAGGCGTTTAATCTGAACGGCCGGGTTGATATCCCCTGGGCGCGGGTTATCGTGCAAGAGGTGCCAGAAAGCGCCGTTGGCGTCTCTTCAGATGAAGTGCTGCTGGATGAGAACCTGAAGCCGGTTGCGCCGAAAAGCGCGGCGATCCCCATCAACAGCAACCTGATTATCCACGTCGGTAACGATGTACGGCTGAGCGCCTTTGGGTTGAAAGCGAAACTAAACGGCGATCTGAAGCTGGCGCAGGATAAACGTGGGCTGGGGCTGAACGGGCAGATCAATATCCCTTCCGGCCGCTTCCACGCCTATGGCCAGGATCTGATCGTCCGTAAGGGTGAACTGCAATTCTCGGGGCCGGCCAACCAGCCCTACCTGAATATTGAAGCCATTCGCAATCCGGAAGCGACGGAAAATGACGTCACTGCGGGCGTGCGCGTCACCGGGCTGGCCGATGAGCCGAAGGCGGAGGTCTTCTCCGATCCGGCCATGTCGCAGCAGGAAGCGCTCTCTTATCTGCTGCGCGGACAGGGCCTGGACGCTACCGGTAGCGACAGTAGCGCATTAACCTCGGCGCTGGTGGGATTAGGGCTTGCACAAAGTGGGCAGGTTGTGGGTAAAATCGGGGAGACTTTCGGCGTAAGTAATCTCGCGCTGGACACGGCGGGCGTCGGTGACAGCCAGCAGGTTCAGGTCAGCGGTTACGTGCTGCCGGGTCTACAGGTAAAATATGGTGTTGGCATATTTGATTCACTGGCGACCTTAACCTTACGTTATCGCCTGATGCCCAAACTTTATTTGGAAGCGGTGTCTGGTGTAGACCAGGCACTTGATGTGCTCTATCAGTTTGAGTTCTAGCAATGCGAATAATTGTCTATGGCACCCTGAGACGCAAGCAAGGCAACAGTCACTGGATGACCAACGGGCAGTGGCTGGGCGATCATCAGATCAACGGCTATGAGCTGTATAACCTGGGCCTCTACCCCGGCGTCGTCGTGGGTAGCGGTCAGGTTTACTGCGAGGTCTACCGGGTAGACGCCTCCACGCTGGGCGAGCTGGACGCGCTCAGAACCAAAGGGGGAGAGTATAAGCGCGAGCTGATGCCAACGCCTTACGGCAGCGCATGGCTCTACGTTTATCAGCGTTCGGTAGAGGGCAAGGAGCGGATAGCCAGCGGAGACTGGCTGCGGCGGGATAACCAGGATCCTGCCTGAATCGTGTATAAATAAAAACACCGCTCACTGAGCGGTGTTTTTATCTCTTCTGTCCGCCAGGCGGACGAATGCAGTCGCTTACTTCTTTGCACGCTCGAAAGAGGCAACGATTTCAGCTTTAGCCGCTTCGGCGTTGTCCCAGCCTTCCACTTTCACCCATTTGCCTTTTTCCAGCGCTTTGTACTGCTCGAAGAAGTGGGTAATCTGCGCACGCAGCAGCTCTGGCAGGTCGTTCACATCTTTGATGTGATCGTACTCTTTGGTCAGCTTAGTGTGCGGAACCGCAACCAGTTTGGCGTCTTCGCCAGACTCATCGGTCATTTTCAGCACGCCAACCGGACGGCAGCGGATTACTGAGCCTGGTTGCAGTGGGTACGGCGTCGGTACCAGCACGTCTACCGGGTCACCATCCAGAGACAGCGTGTGGTTGATGTAGCCGTAGTTGCACGGATAGAACATCGCGGTTGACATGAAGCGGTCAACAAACAGCGTGCCGGAGTCTTTATCTACTTCATATTTGATCGGATCGGCGTTGGCCGGGATTTCAATAACAACGTAGATATCTTCTGGCAGGTCTTTACCCGCTGGAACCTGGTTTAAACTCATGGTGAATTCCTTTAATCGTCTTAAATCAAGTGACGCTCATTATAGCCAACTGGATATGAAAGTATGCCCCCTTTTTGGGCTTTCAGAATGCTCCAGTACGCTGGCCGGTTATTTAACGCGCGGGCAAAGCGGGCATAAAAAAACAGGGCGATCTGGGATCGCCCTGTCTGTATAGCCGTCTGCCTTACGCGTCCGGATATTCGCGCAGGAAACGCTCGGTATCTTCAACCATATCGGTGTTGCCGACAAAGAACGGCGAGCGCTGGTGCAGGGTTTGCGGCACTAAATCCAGAATGCGATTTTTACCGTCGCTGGCCTTGCCGCCGGCTTGTTCGGCCAGAAACGCCATCGGGTTGCACTCATACAGCAGGCGCAGCTTGCCCTGTGGGTGGCTGGCGGTGCTTGGATAGAGATAGATGCCGCCTTTCAGCAGGTTGCGGTGGAAATCTGCCACCAGCGAGCCGATATAGCGCGACGTATAAGGGCGACGCGTCACCTGATCTTCTTCCTGACAGAATTTCAGGTATTTCTTCACGCCCTGTGGGAAACGGATGTAGTTGCCTTCGTTAATGGAATAGGTATAGCCATTTTCCGGGAAAGCCATTTTTTCCGCGCTGAGGCAGAAAACGCCCAGCGAAGGATCGTAGGTGAAAGCGTGTACACCGCAGCCGGTAGTGTAAACCAGCATGGTGGAGGAGCCGTAGACGACATAGCCTGCGGCGACCTGCTGGCTGCCAGGCTGCAGGAAATCTTCTTCCGTTACCGGCGTGCCTGGCGGCGTGATGCGACGGTAAATAGAGAAGATCGTGCCGACGGAAACGTTAACGTCGATGTTAGAAGAACCGTCCAGCGGATCCATCAACACCACGTATTTACCGTTTTCTACGCCTTCGAAAATAACGATTTCATCTTCTTCTTCAGAAGCGATACCGGCGACGATGCCGCGTGCTTTCAGAGCGGCTTTAAGTTTTTCGTTGGCAAACAGATCAAGCTTCATCTGCTGTTCGCCCTGCACGTTTTCCACGCCGCTGGCGCCCAGAATATCGACCAGCCCCGCTTTGTTGATGTCACGGTGAATGATTTTTGCGCCCAGCTTGATAGCTGAAATCAGCGCCGTCAGTTCACCTGTGGCGTGAGGAAAGTCGTGTTGCTTCTCGACGATAAATTCGCCTAACGTTTTCATAACACAATCCCTGAATCTGCGGTTGAACAGCAGCCTGTGATACAAACTGCCAACGTATACCGGGGCAGTTTAGCCGAATGAGCGATAAAGAACATAGGGCAAATTCCGTTTCTTCCGCACGATGAGGACGCTACACTGTGCACCGACCCTTTCAGTAAACGGACCTTTTATGCGTATTCACATCCTCGGTATCTGCGGCACATTCATGGGCGGTCTGGCAATGCTGGCCCGATCGCTGGGCCATGAAGTGACCGGTTCCGATGCCAACGTTTATCCGCCGATGAGCACGCTTTTAGAAAAGCAAGGTATTGATTTAATTCAGGGATATGATGCCTCCCAGCTCGATCCCGCCCCCGATCTGGTGATCATCGGCAACGCCATGACCCGCGGCAACGCCTGTGTGGAGGCGGTACTGGAACGTAATATTCCTTACCTCTCCGGGCCGCAATGGCTGCATGATTTTGTGCTGCGTGACCGTTGGGTTATTGCGGTTGCCGGTACGCACGGGAAAACCACTACAGCGGGCATGACGGCCTGGATCCTGCAGGCATGTGGGCTGGAACCGGGCTTTGTGATCGGTGGCGTACCGGGCAACTTCGACGTTTCTGCAACTTTAGGAAAAAGCCCATTCTTCGTCATTGAGGCTGATGAGTATGACTGCGCGTTCTTCGACAAACGTTCAAAGTTTGTCCATTACTGTCCGCGTACGCTTATCCTTAATAACCTCGAATTTGACCACGCGGATATTTTTGATGATTTAAAAGCTATCCAGCGTCAGTTCCATCATCTGGTACGCATCGTGCCGGGTCAGGGACGGATTATTGTGCCGGAGCAGGACAGCAACCTGAAACAGGTAATAGCGATGGGCTGCTGGAGCGAGCAGGAAAGCGCCGGTGAAAACGGCCGCTGGCAGGCGAAGAAACTGACCCCGGACGCATCGCACTGGGAAGTCTGGCTGGACGGCGAACGTGTAGCGGAAGTGAACTGGTCACTGGTGGGCGAGCACAACATGCATAACGGCATGATGGCTATTGCCGCGGCGCGCCACGTCGGCGTGAAGCCGGAAGATGCCGGTAAGGCGCTGGATGACTTCATCAATGCGCGCCGTCGTCTGGAACTGCGTGGTGAAGCTAATGGCATCAAGGTTTACGACGATTTCGCTCACCATCCGACCGCCATTCTGGCTACCATGACCGCGCTGCGCAGCAAGGTAGGCGGCAGAGCGCGTATTTTGGCCGTGCTTGAGCCACGTTCCAACACCATGAAAATGGGCGTCAGCAAAGATGATTTAGCGCCTGCGCTGGGGCGTGCCGACGAGGTATTTTTGCTGCAGCCACACCATATTCCGTGGCAGGTAGCCGAAGTGGCGGAGGCGTGCGTCCAGCCTGCTCACTGGAGTGCGGATGTGGATACTCTGGTCGAGATGATCGCCAAAACGGCCCAGCCGGGCGATTACATTTTGGTGATGAGCAACGGCGGTTTTGGCGGTATTCATCAGAAACTGCTGGACAGGCTGGCCTAACGGGTCAGCCTGTCGACGCTGCGGGTAAGTATACCCGCAGCGTTATCAGGAAGCTTCGGCCAGTTCGCGCAGATACTGGAAGATCTGGCGGGAGGCTTTTGGCGGCTTATTGGCCGCTTTTTCTTTTTGGGCGTTACGGATCATCGAGCGCAGCTGCTGGCGATCCGCATTCGGATAAAGCTGTAAAACATCCGCCATTGCGTCATCGCCTTCTGCAACCAGACGATCGCGCAGCATCTCCAGCTTATGGAACAGCGCAACCTGCTGGTTATGGCGGTTCTTCAGCTTGTCCAGCGCCTGACGGATCGGATCCTCATCGCGCGAGCGCAGCATTTTACCGATCAGCTGTAGCTGGCGGCGGCGGCCCTCTTTCTTAATTTTCTGCGCCAGGGCAATCGCGGCGCG
Organism: Erwinia sp.; assembly: GCF_031978025.1. NCBI lineage: Bacteria > Pseudomonadati > Pseudomonadota > Gammaproteobacteria > Enterobacterales > Erwiniaceae > Erwinia > Erwinia sp. Next base: position 13,739 of record NZ_DALZCD010000054.1, on the reverse strand, counting down.
CAAATCTTCATCCAGCGGGATTTTATCCAGCGAATTGTTGCTCAGTTCTACCAGCTCGGCGCCCAGGCGCTTCAGCTCTTCGGCGTCACGTTTAATTTCACTTTTACTGACCCAGATAATTTCATCATCTTCTTCTTCGTTATCTGGTACATCATCGAGCCAGTCGTCAGGCTGTTTGGTCATGGGAGGCTCCCTAAAAAAGAGGCTAATGCTATCAGGAAACTCAGGCTACTGCGAAATTGTTCGCTGAGTCTGTTAGACTCAGGTAAACCTGAAACCCTGAAGAGTCCGGAAATCTGGTGGCGTATACCCAGAAAAGCCCTCTGTTAATTATATGGTAGGTCGATGAAATTACTCTCCCAAGTTGCAGAACAGCGTAAAACCCTCGAAGAGGCAGTCGCAACAGCACTCGAGCTGGCCAAAGCCAGCACCGATGGGGCGGAAGTTGCCGTCACCAGAACCACGGGGATCGGCGTCAGCACCCGCTACGGCGAAGTAGAAAACGTTGAATTTAACAGCGACGGCGCTTTAGGCATCACCGTTTATCATCAGAATCGCAAAGGCAGCGCCTCTTCCACCGATCTCAGCCCGGACGCGATCGCGCGTACCGTGCAGGCCGCTGTCGATATTGCCCGTTATACCTCTGCCGATCCTTATGCGGGCGTGGCGGATCGCGATCTGTTGGCTTTCGAGGCGCCGGATCTGGATCTCTTCCATCCAACCGAGCTTGATCCTGACAGGGCGATCGAAATGGCGGCGCGGGCGGAACAGGCTGCGCTCAAAGCCGATAAGCGCATTACCAATACCGAAGGCGGCAGCTTTAACAGCCATATCGGCATGAAAGTCTTCGGCAACAGTCACGGCATGATCCAGGGCTACTCTTCCAGTCGACATTCGATTTCGGCCAGCGTGATTGCTGAAGCTAATGGTGATATGGAACGTGATTACGCCTATACCATCGGCCGCGCTATCGAAGATCTGCAATCACCGGAGTGGGTGGGCGAAGAGTGTGCCCGACGCACGCTTTCCCGCCTCTCGCCGCGCAAACTTGCCACCATGAAAGCACCGGTTATTTTTGCGGCGGAAGTGGCAACTGGCCTGTTTGGCCATCTGGTCGGCGCCATCAGCGGGGGCAGCGTCTACCGCAAATCGACCTTCCTGCTGGATTCAATGGGCAAACAGATCCTGCCGGAATGGCTGACTATTCAGGAGCAGCCACACCTGTTAAAAGGTTTGGCTTCTACGCCGTTCGACAGCGAAGGCGTGCGGACCGAACAGCGCGATATCATCAAGGATGGCATCTTGCAAACCTGGCTACTGACCAGCTACTCGGCGCGCAAGCTGGGCCTGAAAAGCACGGGCCATGCAGGCGGCATCCATAACTGGCGTATCAATGGCCAGGGCGACAGCTTTGACCAGCTACTGAAAAAAATGGGGACAGGCCTGGTTGTGACGGAGCTGATGGGGCAGGGCGTCAGCGGCATCACCGGCGACTACTCGCGCGGGGCAGCGGGCTTTTGGGTCGAAAACGGCGAAATTCAGTATCCGGTAAGCGAAATTACCATCGCTGGGAACCTGAAGGATATGTGGCTTAATATGGTCACGGTCGGGAGCGATATTGAAACCCGCAGTAATATTCAGTGCGGTTCCGTCCTGATTCCGGAAATGAAAATTGCCGGGCAGTAACGTTATCTTTTCAGATTAAGGGGGGAAACCCCCTTTTAATTTCCCGAAATTATTTCCCCGGCATTCCTTCTTGTTATTTACAAATAAACCCATACGTAACGCTTTCCAAATATTCTTATTGCAACATGCGTGCTGCTGCCGGAATAATTTGTTAAATTTGCGCTAAATAAATTCGCTATAACATTTTTTGCCATAGCAAACGCCAGCAATAAACCCCGCCTGGCCTGGCTGAACAGACTTTATTTTAGTGAGAATGACAGAAGCAGCCTGTGATATAGCATTATTAATATTTTGAAATTCAATAGTATTTCAAGACTAATAACAGCTTTTTTCGTTCTCTGTCTCGGCGTGCATTATATCCCAAGGCTGGCCTGTTTTCCGGCGGTGTTTAAGAGTGATTTACCGTCTTGTTTCTGAACGGTTATAAGCCTGATGTCTGGCGGCCGATGCTAAGCTATAAGTTTTTCCTCTCTGTTCCCGTTTATCCGACGCTTCTTTTACTCCAACTTTTTCTGCATGAAGCCTGAGGGCATTTTTCACCGATTTTTATAAGGGTTCTGCCCGTTCCAGCAGTGTTTTATACAGCCTGAGCCTTTTTTTGTGGGAGCGATCTCATCGCAAGCTGTTATTTCCACTTTGAAACGGAAAAAAGCGAGCTACACAGCGAGCGCGCGCGGCGTTAATTTATTTTCCTGATGAACGGCAAATGTAAAATCCGTGCAGAAACGGAAATAAGGGGCGTTGCGTGAAAGATGGAGCAGTAGCGTTAAAAACAATCGACGAGCAACAGGCGGTTCAGGAACTGGCTGACAAAGTGATGTTACAAACCCACGAGCTGTTTGCCGCCAGCCATATTTATCCCAATGCCGTTCAGCAAAAGATGTTGGCTTCGCACGTGCAGGCCATGGCCTCACGCTCGCTGACGGGTGAAACGCTACCGGAAGTCGAGGCCGACCTGTTTGACGACATCTCGCCAGCTTCCCTGTCGCTGGCGCGGCAAGTGGTCAAGCTCTTTGGCAACCTGCCTGAAGAAGAAGCCTGGCTGCTCTCCGTACACGTTGAAGTGGCGAAAGAAAACCAACCATAAATCCATCATCCGGAGCAAATATATGTCACAAGTCATTGTTGTCATTGGCGATCGTTTAGGGAAAGGGCAGAAGGTGGCGGCAGGCGTCGAGAAGGCGGGCGGTAAAGCTGTGGTGGTGCCGGGTGTGGCAGCGGATATGAAGCTGGGCGATGTCATGAAAGCAGAGCACGCTACCTTCGGTATCTCTTTTTGTGGCAGCGGCGGCGCGGGTGCTATTACCGCGCAAACCAAACACGGCTACAAAGCGAAATATGGAATGCGCTCTGTAGACGAAGGCGTGACCGCCATCAACGAGGGAGCGAACGTACTCGGCTTTGGCTTTATGGATAAGGAAGAGCTGGGCGAGCGTCTGGTACAGGCCTGGAACAAGAAGCACGGTGCCTGACCGATGAAGGAACAATTGACTACCACCGTAAAGGTCAGCGGCAAAGGCGAGACCAAGGAGAAAGCAATTGCCGATGCGCTGAGCCGCGTGCAGAGCACGCTGTTAAAGGCGAGCGGTAAGGTATTGCTGCGTATTGAACCTCAGGAGGTCAGGGTGCTGCAGGCAAGGGAAAGCGTCAGGACGGAACGCTTTTTATTTTTCTTTCTGGCGAGGGAGCGACGGAGTTACAGCATCGAACTGGACGTTACCGTCAGCGTGAGCGCTATTGAGGTCGACAAAATCAATTTCCTCACGTGCTAGCCGGGCAAACATAACTTAAAAACGTTGGCGCAAGCCTGAAAGGAAAGTGTGATGTTTTTAATTATTCTTTTTAAATCTCTTATTATTGGCGGCCTGGTCGGTGTAGGCGTTGGCGCTGGCGCCGCACGTATGTTTCATGCGCCGGTGACTCAGGGAATGGGGGCCTTTCGCACACTGGGTGAACTCAATTCCTGTGAAGGCGACCCCGCCTCTCACTTCTCGTTTGGCCTGGGCTTCTTTTTTAACGCCTGGGCCTCTTCCGTCGCGGCAGGATCGTTTACCCAGGATGTCGACCATCGCATTCTCCCTAACTGGGGGGCAGCGGCGCTGATGATTAAAAATCGCAACCTGGCGGAGACGCTGCACGATCCGAAAAAAATGGCCATAGCCTGCGGCCTGATCGGCATGGTGGTGGTCGCTTTCCTCAACTCGACCGCTTCGGCGGTGCCGGCAGCGCTCCAAATCACCGCCGTTAAGGTGCTGGTGCCTGCAGCTAACCTGCTGGTTAATACCGTGATGCCGGTGATCTTCTGGCTGGCGGCGATCGACGCCGGTAAAAAATCGGGCTTCTGGGCCACCATTTTTGGCGGCCTGGCGCAGCTGATTATGGGCAATGCGGTACCGGGACTGGTGTTAGGCATTTTGATTGGCAAGGGCGTAGAGGAAAGCGGCTGGAATCGCGTGACCAAAGTGATGATGGTCGCCATCGTGCTGCTGTTTGTACTGAGCGGCTTCTTCCGCGGCTTCGATATAAAAATGCTGGAATCCTTCCGGCTTGGCGTGCCGGACTGGCTGTCGCTGTTCCATAACGCGCTCAGCGGAAAATAAGGAGAAGAAAATGGAAGCAAAAAGCGGTTTCTGGTATGCCGACTGGTCTTTCCCGATTTTTGTCGGCCTGCTTTCCGCCGGCGTGTTCGCCGGGACGCACATGTATTACGTCTACGGGCTGGGCGCGTTTAATGAGGTTGCCTTCGTCTCTATGCTGCGCGCGGGCATGGAAACCGGCGTTTATGGTGCGGTAGCGGCTTTCGGCGCGAGCTTTCTGTTCGCCCGTATTATTGAAGGATCGCTGGTAGGGATCCTGGATATCGGCGGTGCTATTCAGACCGGGGTCGGTCTTGGCGTGCCGGCGCTGCTGCTGGGTGCCGGCATTATCTTTCCCGTCTCTAACTTTGCCGCCTCGCTGCTGACCGGCTTGATACTGGGACTGGCAATCGGTTATCTCATTATTCTGGCGCGCAAGTTTACCATCAATAACAGCGATTCAACCTACGGTGCCGACGTCATGATGGGTGCCGGTAACGCTTCCGGACGTTTTCTCGGCCCGCTAATTATTCTTTCGGCTATAGCCGCCTCCATTCCTGTCGGCGTGGGGTCACTTATCGGCGCACTGCTGTTTTATCTCTGGAACAAGCCGATTACCGGCGGCGCCATTTTAGGCGCAATGCTGCTCGGTGCCTTTTTTCCGATAGCGCTCTAGCCGGTTGGTCAGGGAGCACGCGACGGCTTTTGCAGAAAGAGGGGATGTTATGTTTGATTTGATTGTGCGTCAGGCGCGCCTTGTGGAAGGCGGGCTGACGGATATCGCCGTTCGCCAGGGAAAAATTGCTGCGGTGGGCGAAATCAGCGGCCAGGGCGTAGTGGAATACGATTTGGGCGGGCGATTTTACCTGAGTGCCGGTTGGATAGATTCACACGTGCACTGCTATCCCAACTCGCCAATTTATCATGATGAAGCGGATTGTATCGGCGTTGCCACCGGCGTGACGACCGTCGTGGATGCAGGCAGTACCGGCGCGGACGATGTTGATGAGTTTTATCGGTTAACCCGCAGCGCCCACACGCAGGTGTATGCGCTGCTTAACATCGCGCGGACCGGCATCGTGACGCAAAACGAGCTGGCGGACATGACGCAAATCGATCGCGTTGGCGTACGTGATGCGGTGCAGCGGCTTCCGGGCTTCATTCTTGGTCTTAAGGCGCGTATCAGTAGCAGCGTAGTCGGCAAAAACGGCGTGCAGCCGCTTATTCGGGCCAAAGTTATTCAGCAGGAAAACGGCGAGCTGCCGCTGATGGTGCATATCGGTAATAATCCGCCCGATCTGGATGATATCGCCGATCTGTTAGACAGCGGCGATATCATCACGCATTGCTACAACGGCAAGCCGAACCGCATTCTGACGCCCGCCGGACAGCTGCGCGCTGCCGTACAGCGTGCCCTAAAGCGCGGTGTTCGCCTGGACGTAGGGCACGGAACGGCCAGCTTCAGCTTCGGCGTGGCCCGCGCAGCCATCGCGCAGGGCATTCTGCCGCACACCATCAGCTCGGATATTTACTGCCGCAATCGCCTTAACGGCCCGGTGCATTCGCTGGCGCACGTGATGGCGAAATTCTTTAGCGTAGGCATGACCTTGCCGCAAATTATTGACTGTGTGACCGTCAACGCGGCAGATGGCCTGCGCCTGAGGCAGAAAGGGCGGTTGGAGAAGGGCTATGACGCCGATCTGACTATATTCGCCGTGCAGGACAGTCCCTGCGTATTTACCGATTCCGCCGGTGACTCGATTGCGGGGGAAAAGCAGCTGGTACCGCTGGCCGCCGTCGTGGCTGGCCGCTGGTTTGTTACCGAAGAAGGGAAAAAGCATCATGGTTTCGATTTATGAGAAATATGGCTTAAAACAGGTGATTAACGCCTCGGGGCGGATGACGATCCTGGGCGTTTCCACGCCCGCCGCCAGCGTGGTGGATACGGTAAATGAGGGGCTTAACCACTATTTTGAAATGCAAGATTTGGTTGATAAAACCGGAGCTTATATCGCCGGCCTGCTCGACTGTGAAGACGCGACCGTGGTTTCCTGCGCGTCAGCAGGCATCGCGCAATGCGTGGCGGCGGTTATCGTCAAAGATGACGGTTGGCTACTGGAAAATCTCCACGCCGCGCCGTTGATTGTGCCTCACGATATCGTGGTGCCTAAGGGGCATAACGTCAATTACGGTGCCCCTGTCGGGACGATGGTCGCATTGGGCGGCGGGCGCCTGGTGGAGGCCGGTTATGCCAACGAATGTTCCGGCGCACAGCTTTCCGCCGCCGTGACGCCGCAGACGGCGGCCATTCTCTATATCAAATCACATCACTGCGTGCAGAAAAGCCACCTCAGCGTCGAACAGGCGGCCACTGTGGCACGGCAGCACCATCTGCCGCTGATTGTTGATGCGGCGGCCGAAGAGGATTTGCAGCGCTACTACCAGGGCGGCGCGGATCTGGTGATCTACAGCGGCGCGAAGGCTATTGAAGGCCCTACCAGCGGGCTGGTGCTGGGGCGTAAAAAATACGTCGAGTGGGTTAAGTGCCAATCACAGGGCATCGGCCGGGCAATGAAGGTGGGTAAAGAGGGCATCCTTGGTCTGACACAGGCGATCGAAAACTATCTGCACCAGCCGAAAATAACCGGTGCGCAGATGGTAGAAAAAATGACGCCGTTTATCGACAACCTGAATGCACTGGACGGCGTCCGCGCGCGCGTGGTGTGGGATGCAGCCGGGCGGGATATCGCTCGGGCTGAAATTCATTTCGACGAGACGCAAATCGGGCTGGCCACGGGCGACATCGTACAAAGGTTAAAAACCGGCGAAGTGGCTATCTACTTCCGGGGTTATAAAGCCAATGAAGGCATTGTCGAGGCCGACGTGCGCAGCGTATCGCCAGAGCAGCTGCACACTGTGTACGTCTCCATCAGGGCATTATTATCAGGAGAGAAAAAAGCATGACGCTGGTACCCAATTTTTATCGCGATCGTGTCTGCCTGAACGTGCTGGCAGGATCCAAAGAAAATGCCCATGAGATCTGGAAAGCAGCGGAAGGCCATGTACTGGTCGGCGTATTGTCGAAAAATTATGACAGCGTAGCCAGCGCCGTTGCCGATATGCGCGACTACGCGGCGCTGATTGACAATGCGCTCTCCGTCGGGCTGGGCGCGGGCGATCCGAAGCAGTCAGCCATGGTGAGTGCCATCTCCGCGCAGGTACAGCCGCAGCACGTAAATCAGGTATTTACGGGCGTAGCAGCCAGCCGCGCGTTGCTGGGGCAGTGCCAGACGGTGGTTAACGGCCTGATATCACCGACAGGTAAATCCGGCTGGGTGAAAATTTCCACAGGGCCGCTCAGCTCGCAGGCGCCTGACGGTATCGTCCCGATAGCGACCGCGATTGCGCTGCTGAAAGATATGGGCGGCAGCTCGGTCAAATATTTCCCGATGGGCGGGCTGAATACCGTGGAAGAATTTCGCGCGGTGGCGAAAGCCTGCGCGGAACAGGATTTCTGGCTGGAGCCGACGGGCGGCATCGATCCTGACAATTATGCCGCCATTCTGCAAATCGCGCTGGAGGCGGGCGTCAGCAAGATTATTCCGCATATTTACAGCTCGATTATCGATCCATCTTCAGGCAATACTCGTCCCAACGACGTCAGCGCGCTGCTGGCCATAACCAAAAAACTGGTGGATTAAGCACGTGACGAAGGCCGGGCGGCCCCGGCCTTTGTGCACGGAAAGCAACAGAGACAACCACAGGAAACCCGGTGAGATTCCCTAATCAACGCCTTGCGAGACTTTTCGAGACGCTGCAAAACGAGACGCTGCCCCAGGACGAACTGGCGCGCCGCTTTGCGGTATCGACACGTACCGTACGCACGGATATTACCGCGCTGAATGAAATGCTGGCCGATCATGGCATACGCTTCGTGCTGAATCGCGGGGAAGGCTATCAGCTAAAAATTGACGATGCGCAGCGCTACAGCCAGCTGCGCTATCAGTCGCCTTCGTCGTTACGCATTCCACGCACGTCGGCTGCGCGAGTGCATTACTTGCTAACCCGATTTCTCACCTCAGCTTACTCCCTTAAGCTGGAAGATTTGGCCGATGAATGGTTCGTCAGCCGCGCCACGTTGCAAAGCGATATGGCGGAAGTGAGAGAGTGGCTGGTGCGCTATCAGCTGGTGATTGAAACCCGGCCGCGCTACGGCATGAAGCTCTTCGGCAGCGAAATGGCTGTACGCACCTGTCTGACCGATCTGCTCTATCAGATCGCCCAGGAAGACGCCGAGGATCCGCTGCTGCACCTGGAAGTGCTCAACTGCGGCATTTTAGCGACGCTACGGCCGCTGTTGAGCCAGTGCCTGGGGCGTTTTGCGGTCAGAATGACCGACGAGGGCGAGTTTTATCTACGCCTTTATTGTGCCGTATCCGTAAGGCGCATCAGTGAAGGCTACCCGCTTTCCGACTTTTCCGCAGACGACGTTGACGCCGATGTGCGAGGCGCGGCGCACCAGCTGGTTGCGCTGCTGCGACCGTTAACAGGAAAAGCGATCTCAGCTGCAGAAGAAGCCTACCTGCGCGTTAACATTGCGGCGCGGCGCGTTGAGGCGATCGCGCCAGAGGCCATCAGCCCGGACGATGGTGAATCGCTGGTTAATTACATCCTTAGCTATATCAATACCCACTACAACTTTAGCCTGCAGAGCGACGGGCAGCTGCGTGCGGATTTACTGACGCATATTAAAACGATGATCACTCGCTTGCGTTACCAGATAGCGCTTCCTAATCCGCTGCTGGCGAATATCAAACAGCATTATCCGATGGCATGGGACGTGACGCTGGCCGCCGTATCCAGCTGGGTAAAATATACCCCTTATACCATCAGCGAAAACGAGGTGGGGTTTCTGGTGCTGCATATCGGCGTCGGCCTGGAACGGCACTATGATGTGGGCTACCGCCGCCATCCGCAGGTGCTTCTGGTGTGCGATAGCGGCAATTCCACCGTGCGCATGATCCAAGCGATGCTGATGCGAAAATACCCACAGATTGTAGTCAGCAGGATTATTTCGCAGCGTGAGTATGAGCAGCAGCAGAATATTGAAGAAGATTTTGTTATCTCTACCACGCGCCTTGGCGAGAAGCAGAAGCCGGTGGTGGTGATGTCGCCTTTTCCAACAGCGTATCAGCTGGAGCAGATCGGTAAGCTGGTGCTGGTGGATCGTACCCGGCCTTATATGCTGGAAAAGTTTTTTAACGCCAGCCATTTTTTGATTGTCGATCGTCCCGTCACCCAGGCAGAGCTGTTCCGAATGCTGTGCGATCGGCTGGAAAAAGAGGGTGCGGTCGACCAGACGTTTTACGATTCGGTGGTGGAGCGCGAAGCTATTGTCAGTACCATGCTGGGTGAAGGCATCGCACTACCGCATTCGCTGGGGCTGCTGGCGAAAAAAAGCGTGGTCTATACCGTGCTGGCGCCTCAGGGGATTGCATGGGGAGATGAAACGGCCTCGGTGATCTTCCTGCTGGCTATCAGCAAAAGCGATTATGAAGAGGCGATGGCGATTTACGAGTTGTTTGTTACCTTCCTGCGCGAGCGGGCGATGACGCGACTGCGCGACAGCAGGGATTTCGTCAGCTTTAAGGCGGTGGCGATGGATTGTCTGAGTCGGCTGTAGCAAGCGGGGAAGGTAAGGGAAAAGAAAGCCCGGCGCTGGCCGGGCTTTTGCTGCTTACTGCAAAAGCGTAAACGCGGTAGTGACGTGCTTCACGCCGCTGACCCGGCTGGCGATATCGGCCGCCGCTTTGGCTTCTTCGGCGGTCACCAGACCTAACAGGAACACCTCTCCGTTTTCGGTTGTTACCTTCACGTTAGAAGATTTGACCTGATCGCTGGAAAGCAGGTTAGAACGCACTTTCGTGGTAATCCAGGTATCGGAAGAAGCCGTGCCGAAGCTGGCTTTCGCCGCGGTACGGATTTCGTTATAAACCTCAGTTGCGCCATCCACGCCCACGGCGATTTGTTTAGCACGCGTGGCAACATCGGCGCTCGGCGCCTGACCGGTCAGCAGCACTTTACCCTGGTAGGCCGTCGCTACAATGTGGGTTTCTTTTTTGATCTGGTCGTCTTTCGCCAGCGCATTGCTAACGCGCAGCTCCAGCGTACCGTCATCAACCTGAGTGCCCACGGTACGCGGGTCGGTGGCCGTTTTAGTGGCGACTGCCGCGCTGCCAACCACGGCGGCGACGCAGCCCTGTAGCATCAGTGCGGTCAGTACGATGGCGGTTGCGGACATCAGCTTCATCATAGCTCCTTAAACATCCTGGTGGGGAAACAAGGTGTTATCGATCAAATCGCACAGGCAATTCACGGTTAACATATGCATTTCCTGAATCCTCGCGCTCCGGTGCGAGGGAATACGAATTTCCACATCCTGTGGACCCAGTAAACCGGCGAGTTCACCGCCGTCATAGCCGGTCAGCGCGACAATAGTCATATCACGCGTCACCGCTGCTTCAACAGCCTTCACAATATCACGGCTGTTGCCGCGCGTTGAGATGGCCAGCAGAATGTCGCCAGCATGGCCCAGCGCGCGGACCTGCTTGGCGTAAATTTCGTCGTGCAGGCGATCGTTACCGATGGCCGTTAACAGTACGTTATCTGCGCTCAGCGCCACTGCAGGCAGGCTGGGGCGCTCGGTTTCATAGCGGTTAATCATACTGGCCGCAAAGTGCTGGGCGTTGGCGCTGGAGGTGCCGTTGCCACAGCTCAGCACTTTATTGCCGTTCAGCAGCGACTGTACAATCGTCATCGCCGCGCGCGAAATAGCATCTGGCAGCGCTTCCGCTGCCGCTATCTGTGTCTGAATACTCTCTGTAAAACAAACTTTTATTCTTTCCAGCACGTTTTTCACCTGGCAAGTGGTTGGCGAAATGACTCCGCCGAAAAAGCATCGGGCAACCAGTCCGTCTGCGCGCCGGTTATCGCTACCACATCAAAGCGGCAGCAGACGCTCTCAAGGCTGCTCTGGCGTCCGTTCAGCCATAAGGCTGCGGCCTTCAGCAGCTTTTGCTGCTTGCTGCGGGTTACGCTGGCAGCGGCACCGCCGAACCGATCGTTACGGCGATAGCGCACCTCTACAAAAACCCACGTCTCGCCTTCGCGCATAATCAGGTCGAGTTCTCCGACGCGAAAGCGGACGTTAGCCGCGATAAAAATTAAGCCTGCAGCTTCCAGCAGGCGGCGGGCCTGTAGCTCATAGCCCGCCCCCGTTTGCTGGCGGCTCAGGCTGCCGGAACGATTTGCCCCTGGCGATACTGGCTCCATATCAACTTCCTGTTGATGACGCAGTCCTGGGTAGCACTCAGGCTACCGGTTTCACCCTGCAGCCGGAAGCCCGGCAACTGGCGCACTTCATTGAAGTGATTGGCCAGGGTCCAGGCGTCCACGCCCATGGCATAGAGACGCACCTGAGAGTAGTCGTTGTTAAAGCTTTTGGCCGCCTGCTGCATCAGGGCGGGGTTGCCGCCCGACAGCAGCGGGATATCGCTGAACTGTACGCCTTCCATCTCCAGACGGTAGTCCGGGCCGCTGCCAGCCTGATAGCTGCGGGAGCTGGCATAGATTTGTGCCATATTACGGCTGCTGACGCGCATGGAGATCATCGGTTTGATGAGCGCCATCTCATCCTGAGTGGCCACAATATAGAGCGAGTCCACGTTGCCATCGCCTGCCGCTGGCGTATTCGCCTGCGGTGCCGGAATGGTCAGGCCCGCAATAGTGACGCCCTGGGGCTGCTGCTGGCTAACAATCGGCGTACCGGTCAGACGCAGGCCCGCACCGCTGTTGATACCCTGCTTCAGTTCACCCTGCGAACCGAACTGCTGCTGTAGCACGGTCGCCCCACCCAGCTGCTGCCATTCTTTAGCAAACGCTTTGCTGACGCGATCGCCCAACGAGCTACGTGGTACCAGCAGCAGCGGGGAACGCTTGCCCTGATCCCACATATGATGCGCGGCGTCACGCGCTTCGTCTTCAGGAGAAAGCGCAAAGTAACAAAGATTCGGATGGTTCTGCACCGATTCCGGCTCGTTAAGCGCCAGGATATTCAGCGAGGTGGGTAAAGTGGCTAAACGTTCGACGTTGCTTTTCAGCAGCGGACCGACCACCAGCGTGGCGCCATCTTTCTGCGCCTGGGCCAGAACCTGATCGATTGGCTGGCTGCTGGTGTCATAAACCTGAACCTGTGCCGATGTGGATGGCGGCGCGGTTTGCGCCACGCTGCCGGTTTGCACGGTGGCCTGAGCGGCAGTATTGCTGTTTGGCGCGGCAGATTGAGCCGCGGTATTGCTGTTTGGCGCAGCAGGCTGAGCGGCAGTATTGCTGTTTTGCGCGGCGGGCTGAGCCACGGCACTGCTGTTTGGCGCAGCGGTACCGTTGGCCGCTGGCGCGGCGGCATTAGCCGGCGCAGCACTGGCTGGCGCCGTTGCCGGTTCCTGCGGTTGCGCAGCCGGTTGAGCCAGCGCGCCATTACGGGCGTCGTCAAATCCCTTCTGGATGGCTTTAGCAAAAATCTGTGCCTGGCCGCTTAACGGCAGCAGTAGCGCAATTTTACCGGTCGAAGACTGTTGGAAATTCTGCACCTGGCTTAACGCTGTCGGCAACATTTTTGCCGCCGGGTTGTTAGGATAGCGCGTCTGCCAGTCGCTGATGCCCGCCTTCAGCATGGCGGGATCGCTGACGTTAGCCTTATAAACGTTGAGCAGATCCAGCCAGCCTTGCAGCGTGTTCTCATCGGCGTTAATCACCATGCTGTTCGTCTGTTCTGGCGTCATCTGGTTCAGCGCCTGCCAGGTGGCATCAATGTTCTTCTGCTTATCTGCCGGAGAGGTTAGCAGCGGTTCCTGCGCAATATAAGCACGCAGCAACGCCAGCCCCTGGCTACCGGCAATTTGCAGCTGATAGTAACGGGCCTGCTGCTCTTTCGACAACGAGGCGGCATCAATCTGCTGCAAAAGCTTCGCCGCACCGCCTGCGTCCTGCTGCATCACTTTTAGCTGTGCCTGTAGCAGGAGCGACTCCTGGCGCTGTACATCATTGAGCTGCTGCGGCAGGCTGGCGAGCTGGTCGCTGGCCTGAGGAATTTTTCCTTCGTTCAGCAGCGCCCGGATCGCGAGTAATTGCCAGTCAACCTTGTTATCATCTGAACTTTGCTGCATTTGCTGCAAATAAGAGTCGGAAGTGCCTGTCGCAGTGCCCTGCACGTTGACCGTCGGGGCTTGTGGACCCTGGCCGGAACAACCGGCAAAAATCAGGGCCGCCAGCAGCAGAGGCACGCAGCGTCCTGCTTTGTTATGAATGACTTTCGAAGGAAGCATACTGTATCCAGTTATGTTTTTTTCAAGATACCCAATATTGAATCGGCAATTCGGATCAAACAATGAAACAACGCGAAGAGATTTCGGCCAGCAC